>NZ_JBFNXQ010000199.1:0-1840 GCF_041018925.1 Geodermatophilus maliterrae | reverse complement strand
CGGCACCACGCTGGCCGCCGCGGTGGCGACCGCCCTGGGCGCCTGCTCGCTCGCACCCGTCTTCGTCCGCCCCGCCTGGGTGCTGCCGGCGCTGTCCGCCGTCGCCGTCGTCGCCGCCGGTGGGCTGCTGCTGCGCGCGGCCGGGACGGCGCTGTGGGACTGGGCCTCCGGCGGCCGGGCGGTCCCGGCCCGGGTCGCCGCCACCGGCGTCCCGCTGGTCCCGCTCGGCCAGTTGCTCCTGCTGACCTGCCTGATGACCGCCCAGTTCGCCCCGGACCGGGCCGTCGGCGGCTGGCTGCCCACCCCGACCTCGCTCGACGCCCTCGCCGGGGTCCTGCTCGACGGCTCGGCCGAGCTCCGCGAGCAGTCGACGCCGGCCCTGCCGCTCACCGGGCTGCTCGCGCTCACCGTGCTCCTGGTGGGTCTGGCCGCGGTGACCGTCGACCTGGTCGCCGTCGGCGGTCGGCAGCCGGCGCTGGCCGGGCTGGGTCTGCTGGTCCTGTTCTGCGTCCCGGTCAGCACGGTCACCGGCAGCATCGGGCTGCTGGCCCTCGCCGCTCCCGCAGGCGGGCTGGCGCTGCTGCTGTGGGCCGACCAGTCCCGCCGGCTGGCCGCCCGCGGCGGCGCCGGGACGCGGCACGGCGCGGGGACGCCGGCCGCCGTCGGCACCGCTGCCCTGGCGCTGGCGGCGGGGCTGGTGGTCGGCAGCGTGGTCCCGACGCTGCCGGAGGGGCGGCTGGCCGCCGGCTTCGGCTCGGGCGGGGGCGGCGGCGGGTCCACCGGCACCGCGCTCGACCCGGCCGCGGCGCTGCAGGGCCAGCTGACCCTGCCCGAGCCGGTCGACCTGCTGCGCCTCGACAGCTCGGTGCTCGACCCGGGCTACCTGCGGGTGGTGACCCTCGACGTCTACGACACCGAGGACGGCTGGACGGTCGGCAACCTCGACGGCGAGGCGTCGGTGGCCCAGGACGAGGAGCTCGCGCCGCTGCCGGGCGGCCGCGAGGGCCGGCAGGTCGAGGCGACGATCACCGCCGTCGGCCACGACGACCGGTTCCTGCCGGTGCCCACCTCCCCCCTGTCGGTGGCCATCGACGACCCCGAGGCGTGGCGGTTCGACCCCACCACCGGCACGGTCTTCGGCCGCGACGTCAGCACCGCCGGCCGCCGCTACCAGGTGACCGCCGTCGAGCCGCGCCCCAGCGAGGAGGAGCTGCGCGCGGCCGAACAGGTCCTCCCCCGGACGCCGATCGCCGAGCGCGACACCGCCCTGCCGGTCCTGGACCCGAGCGTCACCGACCTGGTGGCCGCGCTGACCGCCGGCGCGGCCACGCCCTACGACGCGGTGCGCGCCATCCACGACCACTTCGACCGGGAGAACGGCTTCGTCTACAGCCTCTCCACCGCGCCGGGCACCGGCGGCGACGACCTCGCCGACTTCCTGCGCCTCAAGCAGGGGTACTGCGAGCAGTACGCCGGCGCCATGGCCGCGATGGTCCGCGCCGCCGGCATCCCCGCCCGGGTGGCGCTGGGCTACACGCCCGGCCGGGTGCAGCCCGGCGGCGGGCGGCTGGTGACCAGCGACGACGCGCACGCCTGGGTCGAGGTCCACTTCGACGACCTGGGCTGGATCCCGTTCGACCCGACGCCGATCGACACCGAGCGCGCCGTCGAGCTGCCGTGGGCGCCGCGACCGGCCGACCAGGAGATCCTCGAGCGCCCGACCGACGTCCCGACCGTGCCGACCCCGGCGCCGATCGTCCCGGCGCCGCAGGTCGACCCGGCGCCCGGCACCGTGCCGGAGGGGCAGGCCGCGGCGGAGGTGACGTCGGCGGCCCGCCCG
>NZ_JBFNXQ010000198.1:0-1850 GCF_041018925.1 Geodermatophilus maliterrae | reverse complement strand
GGGGCGATGCTCGTCGACCGGGCCGCACCCGTCGGGCTGCCGGAAGTGCGGACCAGGCCGGCGTCCAGGCCGATCATCGCACTGCCGTCCTCGCCGACCACCTCGGTGCGCACCTCGTAGCCGACGCCGGTGCTCACGAAGCACTCGACGTCGACCATCCGGCCACCGGTGGTCTCGAACAGCACCAGCAGCGGGTCGGACTGCCCGGCGACGGCGTGCCGGGTCGCCCGCGGCCGCAGCACGGTGACCGCGGCGATCTCCTCGTCGAGGAGGAACCGGGCGACGTCGACCTCGTGCACCACCGAGTCGTTGATCATCATCTCGCTGCTGAAGTGCGGCGGGACGGCGGCGTTGCGGTGCACGCAGTGCACCACCAGCGGCTCGCCCAGCCCGCCGGAGGCGAGCAGTGCCTTGAGCTCGGCGTACTCGGGGTCGAAGCGGCGCATGAACCCGACCTGCACGAGACGCCGGCCGGTGCGGGCGGCGTAGGCGTCCTCGGCCCGCACCAGGGCCAGTGAGCTGCCGGCGTCCATGGTCAGCGGCTTCTCGCACAACACCGGCTTCCCGCGCTCGATGCAGGCCAGCACCTGCTCCTCGTGGAACTGGCCGGGGGTGGCGATGAGGACGGCGTCGACGTCGTCGTCGGCGATCGCGGCCAGCGGGTCGCCGACCACCCGGCAGCCGGGCACGGCGGCGGCCACCTGCCCGGCCTTCTCGGCGAACGCGTCGCTGACCACGGCCACCTGCGCCCCGGAGATGCGGCTGTAGAGGCGGGCGACGTGGTCGGCGCCCATCATCCCGACACCGAGGACGGCGACCCGCAGGTCGCGCGCGGGGACGTCGGCGAGGTCGGGGAGGACCCCGGCGCGGGTCTCGGCGGTGGTCACGCCTGGGCCTCCGATCCGGGAGCAGGGGTCTTCGGGGTGCCGATCTGCAGCGACGGGGAGCCGCAGCTGCCGATGTAGCGGTGGGTGCGCTGGGCGATCGGGAAGGGCTGGTCGGGCGGGCACGGGTACATGTCGTGCTCGACGATCGCGAAGACGTCCAGGCCCAGCTCCTCGATGGCCTCGAACAGCGGCGGGTAGGCGGGGACGCCGCCGGGCGGCTCGGCCATCGCCCCCATCCGCACGGCCTCGGGCCACACGACGTCCTTCTCCAGCACCTCGTCGATGACCGCCGGGTCGACCTGCTTGAGGTGCAGGTAGCCGATCCGCTCGGGGTACGTGCGGATCAGGTGCAGGTTGTCGCCCCGGTAGTAGCTGACGTGCCCGGTGTCCAGGCACAGCGGCACGTACTGCGGGTCGGTGTCGGCGAGGAAGCGCTCGATGTCGGCCTGGTACCCGACGTGGCTCTCCGCGTGTGGGTGGTAGGCGATGGACAGGCCGTACTCCTCCTGCACCGCCCGGCCCAGCCGCTCGACTCCCGTGGTCTTGGCCTGCCAGGCCTCCGGGGTCAGGCGCCGGGGCTCGAGGTCGGCCCCGGTCTTCTCGTCGCGGAACATCCCGGGGATGACGACGACGTGGGTGCCGCCCATCGCCTGGGTCAGCGCGGCGACGTCCTTCACCTGTCCCCACACCGCGTCCCAGGAGTCCGGCCGGTGCAGCTGCTCGAACACGGTGCCGGCCGAGACCCGCAGCCCGCGCGCGGCCAGCTCGTCGGAGAGCTGCGCCGGGTCGGTGGGGAGGTAGCCGTAGGGACCCAGCTCGATCCACTCGTAGCCGCAGGCGCTGACCTCGTCGAGGAAGCGCTGCCACGGCACCTGTGCCGGGTCGTCGGGGAACCAGACGCCCCAGCTGTCGGGCGCCGACCCGACCCTGATCCGGCTCCTGCCGGTCTGCTGCTGCGGTGCC
>NZ_JBFNXQ010000197.1:0-1890 GCF_041018925.1 Geodermatophilus maliterrae | reverse complement strand
TCGCGCGTCCTGGCGCGCCTGCCATTTCGGCCCGAGCTCAGTGACCAGCTCGGCGAGCACTTCCCGGGACAGTCCGGTCACGCGGCGATCGGCGACAGCAGCGGCACGGGCCAACGTCCTGGACACACCACGAGCCTGCTCCGTCCGTCACAAGCAACCCGTCCCGCTAACCATGCACGAGGTCGTTAGTGCGTTGCCTGGCCGAAACTCAAAGCCTGCGTCGTCTGTCCCCGCCAGGTTCGGAGAGTCGCTCTCCTGACCCGGTCCTTCGGATGCGGTTCCAGCGTCCGGCGTCACCCGCCCTGGCGTCGGACGACCTGGCCGACCTCATCACGAGGATCTTCACGTCCAGCCAGGGGAAACCAGTTCTCGATGTAGTAGTTGTCGAAGCGCGCCCGGTCCTCGATGGAGGTGTCCCCGCGGAGGCCGTGCGCTTGCGACCAGCCGGTCAGCCCGGCCGGGACGCAGTGGCGGGCGGTGCGGTGGGTCGACGCTCGGGAGGAGCGCGAGGAGTGACAGTTTCAGCGCGAGCCGACCAAAGACGCGGCGAGGATGTAGGGCAGGTCGTCCAGCAGCGAGAGGTTGAGCCGCGACCGGTAGAGCCCCGCCACATGGAACACCGCGATGTACACCCCGAGGACCACCACGTGCACGGGGTTGGCCGGCATCGTGATGGCCGTGGCGACTATGAATGCGGCTACGTCCCCCAGCAGGAGGTAGGGGCGGACCCCTCCGCGCAGTCACCAGGGCTCCGGATGGCGCCAGGGTTGCTCCAGCTGCAGTTGCCGAGCGACCGGCGCTGACCGCGCTTCGCCGTCCGGTTTGGCGACCGGGTCGTCCGGCTTGTTCAACAGCCCCACGTCGCGCGCAGGGCTCTCCCCCGTGTGCTCAGCCACTGCCTCTCCTCGGCCTACCACGCCGGGCTCGGTGGTCGGGGCGCCGTTGGTTCCACGCCGGTATGAGCCCGGGCTCGCGGTGACATCCGATGGCAAGTGGGACCCGCGGAGGCCGCATGCCGGACCGAGGCGCCCGACGACGAGGACCGCGCCTGCGCGGCGCGCTCCACGCACGGATGCAGATCATGGGCGTTCTGACGGGGCGCTGTGGTGATGGTGGATGGCACCACTCTGGATGTCGTGGACCGCGGGAATTCATCGACGAGCGGTAGCTTCGCGATGGTGACGCGCCACATCGTCGACCAGGCCCAGGGCATCCTCATGGAGCGGTTTCAGATGACCGCCGAGCAGGCCTCCGCGCTCTTGACCCGGGCCTGTCAGGACGCCAACGTCGAACTCCGCGACGTGGCCCAGCGCCTGATCAATACCGGGGAAACCGTCGGCCGGTAGCAGCGCGGCCACAGAGAGGCAGCCCGACGGCCTCTGTTTGGACGTCGGGCCTGGGTCGCGTGGGCTGCCGGCCTCCCGCGCACACCGTGCCTCCGCTCTACCCGAGGTGAGCGGGCTACACACCGCTGCCACGGGTCAACGACTGGCACCCCGCTCCGTCCTGCTCCGCCGTTCATCATCCACAGGACACGTCCGAGTCGTGCTGGCGGCGCAGGTCGTGCTGGCGCTCATAGGACGAGCCGTATTTGCTGGCGGCCCCCGGCTCAACCCTCTGAGGTAGAGATGTGGCGCCATATCGCTGCAGTGGCGCGGGCTGGTGCAGTGGCGCGGGCTGGACGATTGACGGTGTCATGGATTAACGACCTCGTGCATGGTTAGAGGGGCGGCTTGCTCCTGAAGGACGGAGCAAGGTCGTGGTGTGTCGAGGAGCCTGGCCCGAGCCGCCGCTGTCGCCGATCGCCATGTGTCCGGGCTGTCCCGAGAAGTGCTCGCCGAGCTGGTCGCCGAGCTGGGACCACGCTGGCAAGCCCGCCAGGAGGCACGG
>NZ_JBFNXQ010000196.1:0-2006 GCF_041018925.1 Geodermatophilus maliterrae | reverse complement strand
CCGTGAGTGAGTTCCCGCCGCCGGCCGCTCTGGAGACGGTGCGGCTGACCGTCTCCCAGGCGGTGGTGCGTTTCCTGGCGCAGCAGTACACCGAGCGCGACGGGCAGCGGCAGCGGCTGTTCGCCGGCTGTTTCGGCATCTTCGGGCACGGCAACGTCGCCGGGCTCGGGCAGGCGCTGCTGCAGGCCGAGATCGACACCCCCGGCGCGCTGCCCTACGTGCTGGGGCGCAACGAGCAGGCCGTGGTGCACACCGCGGTGGCCTACGCCCGGGCCAGGGACCGGCTGCAGACCTGGGCGGTGTCCACCAGCGTCGGCCCGGGCTCGACCAACACGCTCACCGGCGCGGCGCTGGCGACGATCAACCGGCTGCCGGTGCTGCTGCTGCCGGCCGACACCTTCGCCACCCGCTCGGCCGGCCCGCTGCTGCAGGAGCTCGAGCGGCCCGACAGCGGCGACGTGACCGTCAACGACGCGTTCCGGCCGGTGTCGCGCTACTTCGACCGGATCTGGCGGCCCGAGCAGCTGCCCGGCGCGCTGCTGGGCGCGATGCGGGTGCTCACCGACCCGGCCGAGACCGGCGCGGTCACCCTGTGCTTTCCGCAGGACGTGCAGGCCGAGGCGTTCGACTGGCCGGTCGAGCTGTTCGCCGAGCGCAGCTGGCACGTCGGGCGGCCGCTGCCCGAGCCGGCCGCGCTGGCCCGGGCGGTCGAGGTGATCCGCTCGGCCCGCCGGCCGCTGCTCGTCGCCGGCGGCGGGGTGATCTACGCGCAGGCCACCGAGGCGCTGGAGGCCTTCGCGACGGCCACCGGCATCCCGGTCGCGCAGACCCAGGCCGGCAAGGGCGCGCTGCCCTACGACCACCGGCAGTCGGTGGGCGCGATCGGCTCCACCGGGACGACGGCGGCCAACGACCTGGCCCGGCAGGCCGACGTGGTCATCGGGATCGGCACCCGCTACCAGGACTTCACCACCGCCTCGCGCACCGCCTTCACCGACCCCGGCGTGCGGTTCGTCAACGTCAACGTCGCCGCGATGGACGCGGTCAAGCACGCCGGTGTGACCGTGCAGGCCGACGCGCGGGAGGCGCTCACCGCGCTCACCGACGCGCTGGCCGGCTGGTCGGTCGCCGACGCCTACCGGGCCCGCACCGCGGAGCTGGCCGCCGCGTGGGAGGCCACCGTGGAGGCCGCCTACCACCCGGCGGTGCCCAGCGCCGGCGAGGGCGGCCGGCTGACCCAGAACGAGGTCATCGGGGTGGTCAACGAGGTCTCCGCCGCGCGCGACGTCGTGGTCTGCGCGGCCGGCTCCATGCCCGGGGATCTGCACAAGATGTGGCGGGTCCGCGACCGCAAGGGCTACCACGTCGAGTACGGCTACTCGACGATGGGTTATGAGATCCCCGGGGGCATCGGCATCCGGATGGCCAGCCCCGACCGCGACGTGTTCGTCATGATCGGTGACGGCTCCTACCTGATGATGCCGACCGAGCTGGTCACCGCCGTGCAGGAGGGCGTCAAGATCGTCGTCGTCCTGGTGCAGAACCACGGCTTCGCCTCGATCGGCGCGCTGTCGGAGTCCCTGGGGTCCCAGCGCTTCGGCACCCGCTACCGCTACCGCGCGGCCAACGGCCGGCTGGAGGGCGACGTGCTGCCGGTGGACCTGGCCGCCAACGCCGCCAGCCTCGGCGTCGACGTCCTCATCGCCCAGGACGGGCCGAGCCTGGAGGCGGCGCTGCGCAAGGCCAAGGCCAGCGACCGCACCACGGTCGTGCACGTCGAGACCGACCCGCTCATCGACGCGCCCTCGAGCCAGTCGTGGTGGGACGTGCCGGTCAGCGAGGTCTCGACGCTGTCGAGCACGCAGCAGGCCCGCGCCGTCTACGACCGCTGGAAGTCCGTCCAGCGCCCCTTCCTCGCTCCGTCCCAGCCCTGACCCATCCGCACCCCGCCGTGAACCACCCGTCCCAGAGGAGGACCGCATGAGCGCGGACAGCCACGTGGCGCC
>NZ_JBFNXQ010000195.1:0-2051 GCF_041018925.1 Geodermatophilus maliterrae | reverse complement strand
GGCCAGCCCGGCCAGCCCCGCGGCCCCCACGACCCGCGCGGTCACGGCCAACAGCGCCAGACCCGCGACGGTCACCCCGAGGCTGTGCCCGGCGGCCAGGGCCGGCGCCCGGTCGGCCGCCGGCAGCGCCGTGGCGAGCACCACGTCGGCGGCGACGGCCAGCAGCCAGCCACCGAGCACGCACACCGTGGGCGCCTTCCACAGCCCGCGGGCGTACAGGGCCCGGGTGAGGACGGCGACCAGCCCGTAGCCGGCCAGCCCGGGCGCGAAGGCGAGGATGGTGTCGCGCAGCGCGGCGACGTCGTCGGCGGTGCCGGTGACCAGGAAGACGCGGGCCATGGGACCGGCGACGGCGGCGAGCACGGCCGCCGCGGCGAGCGTGGCGACGACGACCAGCACGGTCACCGGCGCCAGCGCCCGCCGGTAGCCCGCCTCGTCGCCGATGTCGGCCCGCTCGGCCAGCAGCGGGTAGGCCGAGGTGGCCAGCGGCACGGCGACGGCGGCCCACGGCAGGAGGAACAGCGTGAGGCCGGCGGTGTAGGCGACCTGGGTGCCGTCCGGGGCGCCGTCGTTGGCCAGCCGGATGGCGACGGCGGCCACCAGCTGCTGGCCGGCCAGCGTGAGCACGCCCGCGACGGCCAGCCGGCGCACCCGCGGCGCGGCACCGACCGGGAAGCGCAGCGACGGCCGCAGGCCCAGCCGCAGCCGGCGCACCGGCAGCACCAGCGAGAACGCCAGCGCGGCCACGCCGAGCGTCGTCCCCACCCCGAGCACCAGCTCGGCCGGGGTCGAGAGCTGCTCCACCGACCGGGCGCCGCCCAGGACCGCGAACAGCGCGCAGGCCGACGCGACCACCACGCTGGACAGCAGCGGCGCGATCGCCGGCCCGGCGAAGCGGCGGTGGGCCTGCAGGACGCCGGTGAGCACGATGCCGATGCCGTAGAGGACGACCTGCGGGGCGAACACGAGCAGGAAGCGGGCGGCCAGCGCGACCTCGGCGTCGGTGCCGCCGCCGAGCAGCAGCCGGGCGATCGGCTCGGCGAGGACGGCGAGCAGCGCGGCGAGCGGGACCAGCAGCAGCAGCGTCCAGCCCAGCAGCGCCGAGGCGGTGCGGCGGACCTGCTCGCGGTCGCCGGTGGCGATGCCGCCGGCCAGCATCGGCACCACCAGCGAGGCCAGCGCCCCGCCGGCGACCACCTCGAAGACGATGTTCGGGACGGTGTTGGCGGCGGTGTAGGTGTCGCCGGTGCTGCCGGCGCCGACGGTGTTGGTGAACACCAGCGTGCGGCCGAAGCCGGCCAGCCGGGCCAGCACGGTGAGGACGGCGATCAGCGCCGCGGCACCGGCCACGCCGTGGGCGAGCTGACGGCGGCGTCCCGGCGCGGTCCCGGTGGCCGCCGGCCCTCCCGGGCTCATGCCGGGCGGCGGCCGAGCCGGTCGAGCTCGCGCAGACCGGGCGTGGCCTCGATGACCCTCGTGAAGCTGACCCGCTCGCTGGCGAGGGTGAGCGCGGTGACCGCGGCCAGCAGGGCCGCCCGGGCCGGTCGCCCGGGGGCGGCGGCCAGCCGTAGCCCGAGAACCGCGCCGAGGGCGTTGGCGCCGGCGTCACCGAGCATCACCCGCTCGCCGAGGTCGGCCGGCAGCACCGCCAGCGCCGCGCCCAGCGGCCCGGCGACCAGGTCGCCGGCCGGGCCGCGCAGGGTCGCCGCCGCGGCCAGCGCGCCGGCCTTGGCCGCCCGCCCGGGGCGCAGGTCGAGCAGGTTGACCAGGTTGGCCGTGCCGGCGACCAGCCCGGTGGTCAGGACGGCGTCCACGCTGGCGAGGCGATGGAACGGCCCCGCTGCCCGGTCCCCGGCCGAGCGGAGCGGGGCACGGGGGGCAGCGGGGTCCTTCACGAGCAGCGCGGCGACCGCGGCCGCGGCACCGATCCCGGCGACCTTGACCGCCCCGGCCGACACCCGCCCGGCACGCAGCGCGCGCAGGTGCCCGGCCAGGCCCTTGTCCCGCGCCTGCTCGGGCCGGGCGCCGGCGAGGTCGTCGTAGCCGCCGAC
>NZ_JBFNXQ010000194.1:0-2112 GCF_041018925.1 Geodermatophilus maliterrae | reverse complement strand
TACCGCGGACGCGCAGCCCCGTGCGGTCGAGGCGGACGGGTCGGGAACGACCTCGGGACGGGGCATGGCGGGGTCCTCGGGCAGCGGTGGTCGGGACGGCGCCGACCCTGGCGGCGACGTCTTGACCGGCGCTTGCGGGCGACTTGCGGACGCCGGCCGTGCAGGGACCCCTCCCCCCGGGGCCGGGGACCTGGGAGGGTGCCGTCCCGTGCGGTACCGAGTCCTCGGACCCCTCGAGGTCACGGGCCCCGACGGCCGGCCCCTCGACGTGGGCGGCGCCAAGCCCCGGGCGCTGCTGGCCCTGCTGCTCGCCGAGGCCGGCCGGGTGGTGTCGGTCGACCGCATCGTGACCACCCTCTGGGGCGACGAGCCACCGCCCACGGTCACCGGCACCCTGCAGGCCTACGTCTCCCACCTGCGCCGCGTCCTGGAGCCCGAGCGCGGGCCGCGGCAGGCCGCCCGCGTCCTGCTCACCCGCGCGCCCGGCTACCTCGTGCAGGTCGAGGCCGCCGACCTCGACAGCCTGCGCTTCGCCGCGCTCGTCGAGGACGGCGACCGCGCCCTCGGCGCCGGCGACCCGGCCCGCGCGGTGTCCGTCCTCGACCGCGCGCTGGACCTGTGGCGCGGCGAGCCGCTGCCCGAGCTGGGCGACGGCCCGGGTGCCGCCGAGCGGCTGCGGCTGGCCGAGCTGCACGTGCACGCCCGCGAGCGCCGCGCCGAGGCGCTGACCGCGGTGGGCCGCGCCGACGCCGCCGTCCCGGAGCTGCAGCGCCTGGTGGCCGAGCACCCGCTGCGCGAGCGGCTGTGGGCGCGGCTGGTCACCGCCCTGTACGCCGCCGACCGGCAGGCCGACGCCCTCGACGCGCTGCGCCGCTGCACCGCGCTGCTGCGCGACGAGCTGGGCATCGACCCCGGCCCCGAGCTGCGCGACCTCGAGCAGGCGGTGCTGCGGCAGGACCCGGGTCTGACCCGCCGCGCGCCGCGGCCGGTGCTGTCGGCGGCGCCCCCGCCGGCTCCCGCGGCGCTCGCGGTCACCGACGACGCGACGCTCGTCGGCCGCGGTGACGAGCTGGGCCGGCTGCGGGCGGTCGCCGAGCAGGCCGCCGCCGGCCGGGCCGCCGTCGTCGTCCTGGGCGGGGAGGCCGGCATCGGCAAGACCCGGCTGGCCGAGGCCGTGGCCGTGATGAGCCGCGCCGCCGGCTGGTCGGTGGCCGAGGGCCGCTGCGCCGACGACGGCGGTGCCCCGCCGCTGTGGCCGTGGACGCAGGTGCTCGAGCAGCTCGGCCAGGACCCGGTCGCGCCCGCGGACGGCGGGACCGACGCCGACGCCGCCCGCTTCCGGCTGTTCCAGGACCTGCGCGCCCGGCTGGTCGCCGCCACCGCCGCCCGCCCGGCACTGGTCGTGCTGGAGGACCTGCAGGGCGCCGACGCCACCTCGGTCCAGCTGCTCGGCCTGCTGGCCCGCCACCTGCCGCGGGTGCCGCTGCTGGTGCTCGTCACGGTGCGCGACGTCGGCGAGGACCTGCCCGCCGCGGTCGCCGACGGCCTGGCCCGGCTGGCCCGCGAGCCCGCCGTCACCACCCTGACGCTGGGCGGCCTGGACGCCGACGACGTCGGCCGGCTGCTCGCCGCGCAGCCCGGGGCGGCCGGCGACCCGGCGCTGGCCGCGGCCGTGCACGACCGCACCGCGGGCAACCCCTTCTTCGTCGTCGAGCTGTCGCGGTGGATGCGCGGTGCCGGCGACCTGGCCCGGGTGCCGGTGCCGCCGTCGGTGGTCGAGGTGCTGCGCACCCGGCTGGCCCGGCTGCCCGCGGGCGCCCGCCCCGTGCTGGAGCTGGCCGCCCTGGCCGGCCGCGAGGTCACCCTCGACCTGCTGGAGGCCGCCGGGGAGCCGGCCGACACGGCGCTCGGCGCGCTGGACGCCGCGGTCGCCGCCGGCCTCCTCACCGAGGGCGGCGCCCCCTGGAGCTGGCGGTTCCCGCACGCCCTCGTGCAGGAGGTGCTCGCCGACGACCTGCCGGCGCTGCGGCGGGCCCAGCTGCACGCCCGGCTGGCCGCCGCGCTCGAGCAGCGCGCACCCGGCGGCCGCGCCGACGACGCCCTGGTCGAGCG
>NZ_JBFNXQ010000193.1:0-2133 GCF_041018925.1 Geodermatophilus maliterrae | reverse complement strand
ACGTCGCGGACACCCGTGACCCGATGTCTGGCAGGCTGGACGGCACTCGTCAGGGGCGGTAGCTCAGCCGGTCAGAGCATGGGACTCATAATCCCTGGGTCGTGGGTTCGAGCCCCACCCGCCCCACCAGCAGGCAATACACGGGTACTCAGTCCCGCACAGCGCTCAAACAGCCGGGGATTGTGCCACGATGGTGCATGGCGCAAGCGCGCACCGCCCCCGTTGCCGTCGATGACCTGTCCGCCCTGCTGCCCGACTGGCGGACCCACCTGCGGGCCCGCAACGTCGCGCCGAGCACGATCGCGAGCTATCTCCGTGTCGGCGAGAACCTGCTGGCGTGGCTTACCGAGGCCGGGATGCCGACGACGGCGTCCGGTGTCGCGCGGGAGCACCTCGAGGGATTCCTGGCCGCGCTGACCGAGCGCGTCTCCCCCGCCACCGTCGCCAAGCACTACCGGTCAATGCAGCAGCTGTTCCGGTGGCTGGTCGAGGACGGCGAGATCACGCGCTCGCCGATGGAGCGGATGCGCCCGCCCGCGGTTCCCGAGCAGCCGGTCGACATCTTCAGCGACGACGAGCTGCGGGCCCTGCTGGGCACCTGCCGGGGCAACACCTTCGAGAACCGTCGCGACATGGCGATCCTGCGCATGTTGATCGACACCGGGATGCGCGCCGGCGAGCTGGCCGGGCTCAACCTCGAGGACCTCGACAGCGAGGCCAGCGTGGCGTTCGTGACGGGAAAGGGGCGCCGCGGCCGAGCGGTGCCCTACGGCGCGAAGACCGCCGACGCGTTGCGCCGGTACCTCCGTGCCCGCACACAGCATGCCCAGGCCGCCCTCACCGCGTTGTGGCTCGGGAAGAAGGGCAGGGTCACCGACTCCGGCGTTCGGCAGATCCTCGAGCGCCGGGCCGCCGAGGCCGGCGTCGCGAACGTCCACCCGCACCGGTTCCGACACACCTATGCCCACACCTGGCTGGCCAGCGGCGGCCAGGAGCAGGACTTGATGCGGCTGGCCGGTTGGCGATCACGGGAGATGGTCGGCCGGTACGCGGCCAGCGCCGCGGACGAGCGCGCCCGCGCCGCGTTCCACCGCGCGGCGCTCGGGGATCGGCTGTGAACAGCGACCAGTCACCCCACTCGCAACGGCCGAGGACCGGAGTTGACCAGACAGACCGAACGAAACTTCCTGCAATTTGATCTCGGCGGGGTTGGCCGCTATTGATCCGCGTTGAAAACCCAGGCTGAGCGGCCAGCGTGACGATGGCCGTGGATGGCCCAGGCGGGCTGCTGTCGAGGGTATTGAGGTTTTCTCACCAGGATTCGTCGTTCGTTACGGGTAGGCGATGCAACGCTGCAGGTCAGACCCATGCGCCAGCAGAGGAGCAAGTGCCGGCGAGCGGTCAGGCGGCCGGGCCCTTGTCCAGCGCCTCCCACGCGCATTGGCCGCACCTGGTGCCCGCGTACATCGGAGAGCCGCAGTCCGCGCACCGGGTCACTGCGGCCTGCACGGTCGGCCGGATCGACTCGGTGGTCTGTCGGATCGACTCCACGACGGAGCCCAGCATCTCCACCACCAGCACGCCGCCGCGGCCGGGCTGCCTGTGGCCCTCAAGAACCTTGGCGAGCAGACCGAGGATTTGATTTCGCTCGGCCAACGGCCACTCGACGGCCTCGGTCTGTTGGTTGCAGGCACAAAGGTGGGTAGCGTTCATGATCGGGTCCTCAGTCCTTCTCGGGAGGATCGGGGATCAAGGGCCCGCCCGGTGTTCGCCGCACCGGGCGGGCCCGTCTATGGTGGCCGACCACGGTGGTCACGACAAGAGCCGGAGCCACTATTTGCCACGGAGGCCCCACGCAGCGTGACTGGGGTCTCCTCACCCGGATTCGCCGTCCGCGGGAGGGCAGGAGGCGTCTCTGCAAGTCAGCGCCGTGAGTCGGCCGAGCGTCGAGTGCCTCCTGGCGGAGCTCGTTCCTAGGAGCCGCGCTGGAAGTCCCTGACGACTCGCTGCAGGCCTGGCCAGCGGCGTCGACTGCAGCCTTCAACGGGGTGCGGATTCCTGGTGAGAAAACCTCATTGGACGACGTTGATGGGCCCTGGTAGGTCAGGGGCTGGAATCCAAGCCGGACGAAGG
>NZ_JBFNXQ010000192.1:0-2141 GCF_041018925.1 Geodermatophilus maliterrae | reverse complement strand
GGCCGCGTGCGACAGCGGGCGGCCGGTCGACCGACGTCGGCCGGTGCCCGCGCTCATCGGGCGGGTGCGCTCATCGAGCCCGCAGCCGCGGGAAGGCCGCACTCCCGGCGTAGCGCGCGGCGTCGTCGAGCTCCTCCTCGATGCGCAGCAGCTGGTTGTACTTGGCCACCCGCTCGCTGCGCGCCGGGGCGCCGGTCTTGATCTGCCCGCAGTCGGTGGCGACGGCGAGGTCGGCGATCGTGGTGTCCTCGGTCTCGCCCGAGCGGTGGCTCATCATGCAGCGGTAGCCGCTGCGGTGCGCGAGGCCGACCGCGTCGAGGGTCTCGGTGAGCGTGCCGATCTGGTTGACCTTGACCAGCAGCGCATTGGCCGCGCCGCGCTCGACGCCGTCGGCCAGCCGGGTGGGGTTGGTGACGAACAGGTCGTCGCCGACGATCTGCACCCGGTCACCCAGGGCGGCGGTCAGGGCGATCCAGCCGTCCCAGTCCTCCTCCGACAGCGGGTCCTCGATCGAGACGATCGGGTAGTTCGCGACGAGGTCGGTGTAGTACTCGGTGAGGTCGCCGGCCGACAGCGTCTTGCCCTCGAAGGCGTAGCCGGCCTCGCTGTGGAACTCCGTCGCCGCGACGTCGAGGGCGAAGGCCACGTCGGTGCCCACGGAGTAGCCGGCCTGGTCCACGGCCCGGACGATGAGGTCGAGGGCGGCGCGGTTGCTGGACAGGTTCGGCGCGAAGCCGCCCTCGTCGCCCAGCCCGGTGGCCAGCCCGTCCTTCTTCAGCACCGACTTGAGCGCGTGGTAGGTCTCGGTGCCCATGGCCAGCGCCTCGGCGAAGGTGGCCGCCCCGATCGGGGCGATCATGAACTCCTGCACGTCGACGTTGCTGTCGGCGTGGGCGCCACCGTTGAGGATGTTCATCATCGGCACCGGCAGCAGGTGTGCCGAGGGGCCGCCGACGTAGCGGAACAGCGGCAGGCCGGTGGACTCGGCGGCCGCGCGGGCGACGGCGAGGCTCACGCCGAGGATCGCGTTGGCGCCCAGGCGGGACTTGTCGGGCGTGCCGTCGAGGTCGAGCAGCCGCTGGTCGACCAGCCGCTGCTCGGTGGCCTCGTAGCCGACCAGCTCCGGGCCGATGACGTCGAGGACGCCGTCGACGGCCTTGGTGACGCCCTTGCCGCCGTAGCGCTCGCCGCCGTCGCGCAGCTCCACCGCCTCGAAGGCGCCGGTGGAGGCGCCGCTCGGCACCGCCGCCCGGGCGATCGTCCCGTCGTCGAGGGCGACCTCGACCTCCACGGTGGGGTTTCCGCGCGAGTCGAGGATCTCCCGCGCGCCTACGGCGTCGATGCTGGGCACGGGGGCAGCCTAGCCAGCCCCGGGCCGCCTGGCGGGGTGCCCCGCTCAGTCCTCTCCCCGAGCGGCCGCCGCGGCGTCGAGCTCACCCGCGTAGCGGCGGACCGCCTCGCGCAGCGAGTCCTCCACGTCCCAGCCACGCTGCGCGGCACCGGCGACCACCGCCAGCAGGCGCTCACCCAGCTCCTCGGGACTGCGGGCGGAGAGCTCCGCCGGCTCCGGGACCGGCAGGCCGGCCCGGCCGGCCCGCCGCACCAGCGCCGCGCCCCAGGACGCCGCAGGCTGCGACCGGGAGACGCCCTCGGTGGGTGACCGGCGCTGCTTCTCGGCCTTCTTGATCTCCTCCCAGCCCTGCTCCACCTGCGCCACGTCCCGGGGCCCGGCGTCCCCGAAGACGTGCGGGTGCCGGCGGACCAGCTTGTCGACCAGCTCGCCGGCGACGTCGTCGATCGTGAACCGGCGGCCGGGACCGGCCTCCGCGGCGACGCGCGCGTGGAAGACCACCTGCAGCAGCACGTCGCCGAGCTCCTCGCGCATCGCGACCGGGTCGTCGTCGACGATCGCGTCGTAGGCCTCGTGCGCCTCCTCGAGCAGGTAGCCGCGCAGCGAGGAGTGCGTCTGCTCGGCGTCCCAGGGGCAGCCGCCCGGCGAGCGCAGCCGGTCCATGACCGCGACGGCGTCGAGCAGCCGGGCGCCGGGCGGCTCGGGTGCGCCGTCGACGACCGGGGCGTCGGGCAGCTCCTCCCCCGCGGCGGCCAGGACGACGACCTCGCCGGGCAGGGCGGTGGCGGCC
>NZ_JBFNXQ010000191.1:0-2173 GCF_041018925.1 Geodermatophilus maliterrae | reverse complement strand
GGGCGAGGGCGGTGTGCCGGCGTCCGGAGCCGGCGGCGCGCACGGCCTGGCCGAGGGCCCTGGTCGAGCCGACCAGCACGACGAGACGCTTGGCGCGGGTGACGGCGGTGTAGAGCAGGTTGCGCTGCAGCATCATCCAGGCGCTGGTGGTCAGCGGGATGACGACGCAGGGGTACTCGCTGCCCTGCGAGCGGTGGACGGTGACGGCGTAGGCGTGCACCAGCTCGTCGAGCTCGCCGAAGTCGTAGTCGATCGCCTCGTCCTCGTCGGTGACGACGGTGAGGGTCTGCTCGACGCCGTCGATGGCGGTGACGACGCCCTGGGTGCCGTTGAAGACCCCGTGGGCGCCCTTGTCGTAGTCGTTGCGGATCTGGGTGACCTTGTCCCCGACGCGGAAGACCCGTCCGCCGAAGCGCTTCTCGGCCCGGTCGGGCCGAGCCGGGGTGAGCGCCTCCTGCAGCAGCTCGTTGAGCGCGGCGGCACCGGCCGGCCCGCGGTGCACCGGGGTCAGCACCTGGACGTCCCGGCGCGGGTCGAGGCCGAACCGGGCCGGGATCCGGCGCACCACCACGTCCACGGTGAGCCGGGCGGCCTCCTCGGCGTCGTCGGTGCTGAAGAGGAAGAAGTCGTCGAGGCCGCGGACCTGGGGGTGGTCGCCGGCGTTGATCCGGTGGGCGTTGGTCACCACCCCCGACCGGCTGGCCTGCCGGAAGACCTGGGTCAGCCGCACGTGCGGGACGGGCGTGCCGTCGGCGAGCAGGTCGCGCAGCACCTCACCGGCGCCGACCGAGGGCAGCTGGTCGACGTCGCCGACCAGCAGCAGGTGCGCGCCCGGCGGGACGGCCCGCACCAGCTTGTTGGCCAGCAGCAGGTCCAGCATCGAGGACTCGTCGACGACGACCAGGTCGGCCTGCAGCGGGCGGTCCCGGTCGAAGGCGGCGTCCCCGCCGGGGCGCAGCTCCAGCAGCCGGTGCACGGTCACCGCCTCGACCCCGGTCAGCTCGGTGAGCCGTTTCGCCGCCCGGCCGGTGGGCGCCGCGAGCACGATCCTCGCGCCCTTGGCGGCGGCGAGGGTGACGATCGAGCGCACCGTGAAGCTCTTGCCGCAGCCGGGGCCACCGGTGAGGACGGCGACCTTCTCGGTCAGCGCCAGGCGCACGGCCTCCTGCTGGCCGGCCGCCAGGTCCACGCCGGTGCGCCGGTGCAGCCAGGTCAGCGCGGCGTCCCAGTCCACACCGGCGAAGGCCGGCATCCGGTCGGCGTCGGCGGCCGCCAGCCTCCTGAGCCCCGCGGCCAGGGAGACCTCCGCCCGGTGGAAGGGGACGAGGTAGAACGCCACCGTGCAGGGCTCCCCGTCCGCGCCGGGGAGCTCCTCGCGGATCACCCCCTGGTCGGCGACCAGCAGCGCCAGGCAGTGACCCACCAGATCCGCCGGGACCTGCAGGATCTCGACCGCCCGGGCGACCAGCTCGGGCCGGGGCAGGAAGCAGTGCCCCTGCCCGGTCGCCTCGGAGAGCACGAACTGCAGCCCGGCCTCGACCCGCTCCGTGCTGTCGTGCGGGATCCCCACCGCGGCGGCGATCGTGTCGGCGGTCCGGAACCCGATGCCCCACACCTCGGCGGCCAGGCGGTAGGGCTCGGCGCGGACCACGCCGATCGAGGCGCCGCCGTACTGCTTGTAGATGCGCACGGCCAGCGAGGTGGAGACGCCCACGCCCTGCAGGAAGACCATGACCTCCTTGATCGCCCGCTGCTCCTCCCAGGCCGCGGTGATCAGCCGGGTCCGCTTGGGGCCCAGGTTGGGCACCTCGGCCAACCGCGCCGGCTGCTCCTCGATCACCCGCAGCGCGTCGGTCCCGAAGTGGTCCACGATCCGCTCGGCCAGCCGCGGGCCGATCCCCTTGACCAACCCCGAACCCAGGTAGCGACGGATGCCCTGCACCGTGGCCGGCAGCACGGTGGTGTAGTCCTCGACCTGGAACTGCCGGCCGTACTGGGGGTGCGCTCCCCACCGTCCCTGCAGTCGCAGCGTCTCTCCCGGTTGCGCGCCCAGCAGCGAGCCCACCACGGTGACGAGGTCACCGCCCCGCCCGGTGTCCACCCGGGCCACGGTGTAGCCGCTCTGGGCGTTGGCGAAGGTGATCCGCTCCAGCGTCGCCTCCAGGACCGCCCC
>NZ_JBFNXQ010000190.1:0-2675 GCF_041018925.1 Geodermatophilus maliterrae | reverse complement strand
CGGCAACGCCTGCTGCACCCGCATCTCCCCCAACCGCGCCACCCGATCAGCCATCGTGACACGTCCCGGGGACACCTCCCGGCCCGTGCCTGAGTCAGTCCACAACGACCGGGTGCCCCGGCGGCGCGCAGACAGCCGCCCCGGCTCCCGGCCAACTCCCTACGGTCACCGCGTGCGCGCACCGCTGACCCAGGACGACGTCGACCAGTTGGTGATGTCCGCCCGAAGTGCCGAGAAGCACCGCACGGCGGCAGCCCAGCAGGAGGCGAAACAGCGCCACCGCCGACGCGGACGCCACCCCCGACTTCCGGCTGGTCAGCGCCGGCGAACAACTTCCGACCTCGTGCATGGATAGCAGTGGGCCGTCGCTGGCCTTGCGCAGGGCGGGTTCGATCACCTGACCGTGCCGGCCGGCAGAGCTCTCGGTCGGCGGTCGAGCAGGTTTGGTCGGAGGGCTCGTTCCTGGCTGGAGACCGGGCCGGCGACCGCGGGCAGGATGGTGTCAAGGGGGTTCCGTCGGCCGAGGTGGCGAGCGAGGGCCGCCGGTTCTTCAGGTGTTTGGTGCCGTGCTCGACGCGGATCCGCTTGGTCGAATGAGCTCGGTGCTCGGCCTCGAGCGCCGCGGCGACGGCGAGAAAGTCCGGACGGATTCCCGGGCGGTTCAAACCGGCGAAACGACCCCCGCGATCCTCAGGAGGTCTACCATGTAGAAGTCGCCGGTGGTGGAGAGAGTGGGGGTCCACCCCGGATCTTGGCGCAGGTAGGAGAAGTGATCTCCCTGCAGCAGGCCGAGAAATACCTCGGCTACGACGCGACCTCCCACCGGCCCCAGGCGCTTTCCGTCCGCCTGCACATCTGCTTCTCGCAGGACATAGAACCACAACGGCGTCCGGGTATCCATGTGGAACGGCTTGAGGTCGGCCAGGTCGTTCGCCGCGAGGACATCCTCTTCCATAGCCCGCGCCACACGCTGCCCCGACGGCAGAGCCAGCGCCAGTTGCCGGAGCAGATTCCGCTGGGCCAGCGATTGGACATCTCCCGCGGCGATGCCAATCAGGTCGAACAGCGGTGACGACAAAATGGTATCAATTTTCTTATTCGGGCGGTGGTTATTGTCCCCGAAGTCGAAGAACGTCTGCCAGTCGATGAACCGCCGGGAGGCCCGCCTGCCGCCGCGGAGATCGTCCGGGTCGGGCGAAGGGAGCAGCGAGTCGTCGAAGATCATGGCAATGAACGGGTCGCCGCCATCCGGGCCGAAGTTGGCGCGGTAGCTGGGTCGCACCTGGGAGTGCCCGAACCGGTAGCAGGCGGCCGAGAACTCCACCGGGATGAACGGGTGATTTCGCCAGTTATAGAACTTGCGCCCATTCTTCACGATGTCTTCCACCAGGTTCTTGCCCACAGTGTTCGCCAGAAACTCGTGGACGATAATCCACTGGTAATGCCAGCGCACCAGCCGCTGCGCTTCGTCGAAGATTTCCTCTGCCACGGTTAGGCCCGTTGTGCTGCGGACGTGCTCCACCACGGCGTTGTGAAACCTAAGCATCGCCAGATGGAGCTGGGAAATCATCAGGTTCTCGTCGTTTCGCGGATCCCCGACAAGAGCGGTCAACTGGCCGTTCCGGGGTAAATCGAATTTTGGTGCTCCGCCTTTTGACGCCGGTGCGGCAATCTCCTCCACCAGGAAACTGGTGAGCCCGCCATCCACCGTTTGGTCGTACAGGTGCGGAGAGCCCCCTGGGCCGGTGCCGTACAGGCTGTCCAACTCCAGCGCGGGAATCCGGAAGTTTGTGATCTTCTCCGGGTCAGTCTGCCGCTGGAGGCTGGACACCGGATCGAAAGTCATGTCATGGTCGAGGAACTGACCCAGAAATGTGAACCCTGCGGTCATGTCCGGATTGTTGGGGTTGCTGGGGGTATTTGGCGCAAGGAGGTCAACCGGACTGCCGGTGTCCTGGGCATCCATCAGACCGCCCTTCTTGCCAATTTCAAGGAGCGCCGCCCGGACAGAGGGATTGTCCGTGGCAAACGGGGGAAGCGTTGGGAACAGCCTTCCAAACCTTCCCTGTTCATACGAGGTCGATTTAGGTGGGTTCTGTCCGCCGGCATGCACCAATCCATGGCGTGGAGGCATGGTGGGTCCCTTCTTGGCTGCATTGTTACCCTGACGGTGGTATATCATCAAAAGACCGCGAATATCAACCCTTAACGTCCTCGTGCATGGTTGGCGAGATGCCTGCTCGTGCTGCGGTGAAGGACGGGGCACGGTTGTGGTGTCGAGGACGCTGGCCTGTGCCGCCGCGGTCGCCGATCGCCGGGTGACCGGGCTGTCCCGGGAAGTGCTCGCTGAGCTGGTCGCCGAGCTGGGGGCCGCGCTGGCAGGCGCGCCAGGACGCGTGACTGGCCGATCGGTCGCGCCAACGGGCGATCAACGTCGGTGCCCGGCACCGCCTGGTGTTCCTCGACCGGCTGCTGGCCCACGCTGCCGGAACTCATCCGGATACTTGATCGGTCGGCCCATCCGGGCCCTCCCTCCTTGGTTCTTACCGAAGTCTGGAGGTGTTCAGCCGCCGAGGTCACTTCAGGGCCGCGTGCGACAGTCGAGGGGTGCCCCGGGAACGATCTGGCGACGGCGACGCCAAATCGGCTCGCCGGTACCCGCGATTGTGGAAATA
>NZ_JBFNXQ010000019.1:0-59362 GCF_041018925.1 Geodermatophilus maliterrae | reverse complement strand
TGCGTGCGCAGTCCGGGGGCGCGGGCGGCGGGTGAGTCAGACGCGGACGTTCAAGACGACCACCCGGTCGCTGGTGGTCATGCGGGACTGGTTGGTGGAGTGCGGGGTGACGATCGCGGCGATGGAGTCGACCTCGACCTACTGGAAGGCGCCGTTCTACTGCCTGGAGGAGGTCATGGAGGTCTGGCTGCTCAACGCCGCGCACATGAAGGCCGTCCCCGGGCGCAAGACCGACGTCCGCGACGCCGAGTGGATCGCCCAGCTGCTCGAGCACGGGCTGCTGCGGCCCTCCTTCGTGCCGCCGCCCGACATTCGCCGGCTGCGGATGCTGACCCGCTACCGGGAGCAGCTCATCGGCGACCGCACCCGGGAGGCGATACGGCTGGAGCTGATGCTGGAGGACGCGTCCATCAAGCTGTCGGTGGTTGCCTCCAGCCTGACGACGGTCTCGGCGCGGGCGATGCTGGCCGCGCTGATTGACGGCGAGCGGGAGCCGCGGGCGTTGGCGGAGTTGGCCAGGGGCCGGATGCGGGTGAAGATCCCGGCGCTGACCGAGGCGCTGACCGGGCACTTCGACGCCGGCCACGCGCGGTTGGCCCGCTCCATCCTGGACCGGCTGGACGCGGTGGAGGCGGCGCTGGCCGAGCTCGATGCGGTGATCGCCGACGCGTGCCAACCGTGGGCGCACCAGCTGGAGCTGCTGCAGACCATTCCCGGAGTCGGTGAGAAGGTCGCCCAGGTCATCGTCGCCGAGACCGGCGCGGACATGTCCCGCTTCCCCTCGGCGGCGCACCTGGCCGCCTGGGCCGGGGTGGCTCCGGCGATCCACGAGTCGGCCGGCAAGCGCACCCCGGCCGGGCTGCGGCACGGCAACAAGTGGCTCAGCCACATGCTGGTGGAGGCCGCCGGCTCGGTGGGGCGGATGAAGGGCAAGAACTACCTGTCGGCCCAGCACACTCGGCTCACCGCCCGGCGAGGGATGGGGCGGGCGCAGGTCGCGGTCGCCCACTCGATCCTGGTCTCGGCCTACTACATGCTCACCCGGCATGAGCCCTATCGGGACCTCGGCGCCGACTGGCTGGCCCGGCGCACCACCCAGGCGCACACCCGTCGGCTGGTCGCCCAACTGGAGAAGCTCGGCCACACGGTGGTCCTCGACCCGGCCGCCTGACCCCGACTGCAGAAGCACTGGAGGACGGCCTCCGGCCGCCCCGCGCTGACGCGCGCCTGCAACTCACCTATTCACGGGTCTGTGTGGCACATGATCTTGGTCTATCTCCGGGAGCGACCAGGAGCACGATGGCCCGGTGGAGCAGAGCACCAGGATCGACGTCGAGGCCCCGGTCCAGCAGGTCTGGCAGGTGCTGCGCGAGGTCGAGCTGTGGCCGGAGTGGGCGCCGACGGTAACCTCAGTACGACGCCTCGACGACGGGCCGCTCGCCGTCGGGTCCCGGGTCCGGGTGGGTCGGCCGCGGATCCTCCGACCGAGTACGTGGTGACCGAGTTCAGGCCGCACCGGTGGTTCACCTGGGTGGCCACCGGCCGGGCGTCCGTACGACTGCTCGGCACCTGCTTGAGAGACTCAGCACCGGCGGCACGCGTGTGACGCTGGCGGTGGAGCAGGCCAGTCCCGTGGGCGTGGTGGTGGGACGGTGTCACCGCCGCCTCACTGATCGTTGTCTGATCGCCGAGGCCGAGGGGATCAAGGCCAGGAGCAAGAGACGGGCCGAGTGGATGGGCAGTGATTCCACCGCCTCAGGTCCGCCGAAGCGCTGCGACCTGCTCGGGCGTCAGCGGCCGCGTCCGCCGCCCGTCCAGCAGCAGGTGGATGCGGGCGGTCTCCTCGAGTTCCTCGACGGCATCGGCGGCCGATGCGAGGTCGGCGGCAGAGACGACCGGCCCGTGGTTGGCCAGCAGCATGGCGTGTGACGCGCGGGCCGTCCGTTCCGCCAGCTCCTCGAGTGAGCGGTCGCCCGGGGCGTGGTACGGCAAAAGGGGCAGCCGCCCCACGCGCATGGCGTAGTAGGCCGTCAGGGCCGGCAGCACGTCCTGGGGGTTCAGGTCGGCCAGGCAGGACACGGCGGCTGCGTGGGTGCTGTGCGTGTGCACCACGGCGGAGTCCTGGGGCCGGGCCCGGTAGACGGCTGCGTGTAAGAACGCCTCCTTGGAGGGCCGTGGCCCGTCGAGGTGGCAGCCCCGCAGGTCGACGAGGCTGAGCTGGTCGGTCGACAGTTGCCCGAGGCTCGCCCCGGTCGGGGTCACCAGGAAGCCCCCGGGTACGCGCACGCTCAGGTTCCCAGTACGACCGGCGGTCAAGCCGCGGGTGAACAGCGACGCGCCCAGCGCGACCACCTGCCCGCGCAGCTCTGGATGGTCTGCCACGTGCTCGCTCCTCGTCTGCTCAGGCCTGGGGGGACCGCGTACCGAGCAGCAGGGCCAGCTCCTGGACCAGTTCGCGCACCCGTCCGAGCTCCTCGCCCCCGCCCGCCCCGGGCGGACGGGGCCCGACGTGCGCGTCCACGTCGAACACGGTGTCCGGCCGGTGCCAGGCGGTGAACCACTCGAGCCCGCGCCCGTACTGGTCCCGGGTCACCCCCTGCAGGAGGAGGACCGGCACGCCGACGCCCAGGTCCAGGTGGGTGGCCACGGCCTCGTCCGCGGGCACCGCCTGCAACTGCCGCGGGCCGCCCTGCGGCTCGACGCCCCGCGCCCGCATCCAGTCGTGCAGTGAGCCGCCGTCGAGGTCCTCGGCCGACAGGTGCGGGAAGAGCTCCCTCGGCAACCACGTGCGCATGAAGACCAGCGGCTCCTCCTCCACCCGCCGGAGCCGCTCGAGGCGCCAGGTGTCGGTCACTCCGAGCGCGGTGGCGGCAGCGGACGGCGCCTCGTCGACCGCCAGCTCGACGATGTCGGTGCGGAGGTGGCGGCCACTGGCCTCGACCTGCTGGCGGAGGCCGCCGGCCTGGTCCGCGCGCCGCCGGTGCTCGGCGCGTGGTGCCACGACGCTGCCGCGGCCGCGTTGACGGACGATCAGTCCGAGGTCGGCGAGGTCCCCCAGTGCCTGCCGGACCACGCCCCGCGAGACGCCGTAGCGCGCCTGCAGCGCCTCCTCGGTCGGCAGCGGCGCTCCGGGCGGCAGGGAGTGGCTGTCGATCTGCTGCCGGAGCGCATCGCGGATCTGCGCGTACAGCGGCACACCGGCGACGCGGCCGAGCTCCAGCGGCGGAACGTCGTCCGTGGCCTCGGACGCCATGGACCTCTCGACGGACATCCCGCACTCCTCTCCCGTTGAGCGCCGCGGCGACGCAGCGGCCGCCACCTGTCCCAGCATCGTGCCCTGTCTGACGCAGGGGCTTGACGACGTGGCGCATGTCACCTTAGTTTTGTATAGACGAATTGTACGGACAACATTGTCCGTCCTGATGGAGGTCACCGTGAGCGATGTCCTGCGGACGAGCCCGTCCAAGTTCCCCATGTTCGAGGCGATGCGCCGGGTCCCGGGCGGCCTGATGCTCATCCCGCTGACGCTCGGCGTTCTCATGAACACCTTCGCGCCGGACGCACTCGGGATCGGAGGCTTCACCACCGCCCTGTTCAAGGACGGCGCCCTCGCCCTCATCGCCTTGCTGGTCCTGGCCACCGGGGCGTCCATCACCGGCACGCACAACGGCAAGGGCGCCGCCGGGACGACGCTGGTCGTCCTCCTCGCCAAGACCCTGATCCCCATCACGCTGTGCGTGGTCCTCGGACTCACGGTCGGCGTCGACGGGATCGTCGGCGTCTCGATCCTCGGGCTGATCGCCATCTTCGGGAACAGCAACGGCGCCATGTGGCTCGCCTTCGCCGGCGAGTACGGGGACGAACGGGACCGCGGCGCCTACGTCGCCAGCGCCTTCGACGACGGCCCCTTCCTCGCGCTGGTGTTCCTGGGCGCCTCGGGCCTGGCCGACATCCCCCTCCTGGCGCTGGTCGCCGCGCTGGTGCCCTTCCTCATCGGCCTGTTCATCGGCGCGGTGGACCGCGAGTGGACCAAGGTCCTGGACGCCGTGCCGAACGTCGTCATCCCGTTCATGTCCTTCGCGGTGGGCACCGGCATCGACCTGCGGACCGTCGTCACCGGGGGTGCCGCCGGTGCCGTCCTGGGTGTCGGCGTCGTCGTCCTCACCGGCGGGCTCACCTACCTCGGCTACCGGTTCCTGCTCCGCCGGGGCCGCGAGAGCGGCATTGGCTTCGCGGCCGGCACCACGGCCGGCAACGCGGTGGCTGTTCCTGCCGCCGTCGCCGCCGCGGACCCCAACTTCGCGCCCTTCGTCGCCTCCGCGTCCGCCCAGGCCGCCACAGCTGTCCTCGTCACGGCCCTGCTGGCCCCCACCGTCGCGGCCTGGGTCATGAAGCGGGCGGGAGCTCTCGAACCCGTCCCCCTGCCCGTGGTCCCGCCGAAACCCCATCACGCGTGACCGCGCCATCCCGCCCACACCGACCGGAGGACCCCGACATGCGTGACCCCCGCCGCATCCGCTGCACCTACTACATCGAGGCCGTCGACGTCGCACGGGCCGCGGCCGCTCTCGCCGGCGAGCAGTCGAGCGGGACCTTCATCGCCGTCCCCGGAGAGTCCGACCGGATCCGCGAGCGCCATGCGGCCGAGGTCGTGGAGATCCGCGAGCTCGGCGCGTGCGCGCCCTCCCTGCCGTCGAGGCGCCGGCCGGAGCGGGTGACCGCGGCCGAGGTCGTCGTCGAGTTCCCGATGGTGAACATCGGTACCGACATCGCAACCCTGCTCACCGCGGTCGCCGGCAACCTCTTCGAGCTCGTCGAGCTGTACGCCTGCCGGCTGCAGTCGCTCGAGCTGCCCGACGAGTTCGTCGCGGCCCACCCCGGCCCCGCCTTCGGCGTGGCGGGCACCCGCAAGCTCATGGGCGTGCCGGACGGCGTGCTGATCGGCACGATCGTCAAGCCGAACGTCGGCCTGGTGGAGGACGAGTTCCGCGGCGTGGTGCGCGAGCTGGCCCGCGCCTCGATCAACCTGATCAAGGACGACGAGCTGATGACCGATCCGGCGTACCTCCCCCTGGAGACCCGCGTCCGTGTCGCGCTCGAGGAGATCGCCGACGCCGAGCAGGTCACCGGGCACCGGACGATGTACGCCTTCAACATCACCGGGGACCTCGCCGGCCTCCAGCGCCGTCATGACCTGGTGGTCGAGGCGGGCGGGAACTGCGTGATGCTCAACGTCCCGGTCATGGGCCTGCCGGCGCTCGCGTGGCTACGGGGCTTCGCCCAGGTCCCCGTCCACGGCCACCGGGCCGGACTGGCCGCCTCGATGCGCTGCCCCGCCCTGGGGGTGGACTTCACGGTCTGGCAGCAGCTGGCCCGGCTGGCCGGCGCCGACCACGTCCACGCCAGCGGGCTGGGTAGCAAGTTCTACGAGCGGGACGAGCAGGTCGCGGCCAACATCCGCAGCCTGCAGGCGCCGCTGGGGACCACGATCGCCCCGCTCCCGACGCTGTCGTCCGGGCAGAACGTGCACACGCCGGGTCCGACGTTCGCGGCGGTGGAGTCCACTGACCTGCTCATGCTGGCCGGCGGTGGGATCGCCGGCCATCCGGACGGGCCGGCCGCCGGTGTCCGCAGCCTGCGCCAGGCGTGGACTGCGGCGGTGAGTGGGAACCCGTTGGCGGACGCGGCCGCGGCGCACGCGGCTCGTGGCGACTCCGCCCTCGCCCACGCGCTGCAGATGTTCCCGGCGGGTGCCTGATGGCCGACATCGGGTTCCTCGCCGACGACCTGACCGGCGCCAGCGACGTCCTCGCGCAGGCGCACGCCCAGGGGCTCGACGCCATGCTGGTCCTCGACCCCGGACGGTCGATGCCGGACGACGCCGACGTCGTGGGCATCGCCGGACCGGCCCGCTCGCTGGCCGGTGACGCGCTCGACGAGGCGGTGCGGTCCGGCCTCGCCCCGCTGGCGTCCCTGGACCTGTCCGTGCTGCTCTACAAGGTCTGCTCCACGTTCGACTCCTCGCCCACCGTGGGCAGCATCGGGCGGGGGATCGAGCTCCTGCACGAGCGGTTCCCCGGACACGGACCGGTGCCCGTCGTCCCCGCGCAGCCCGGCTTCGGTCGCTACACCGCCTTCAGCCAGCACTTCGGCGCCTACGCAGGCGAGGTGTACCGGCTCGACCGGCACCCCGTGATGTCCCGCCACCTGTCCACGCCGATGCACGAGGCCGACCTGCGGCTGGTCCTGGCCGAACAGCTCGCGAGCCGGCGCCCCGTCCCGGGCCTGCAGCTGCCGGCCCACGCCGACGGCACCTTCGACGACCGGTGGGCGCAACTGCGCGAGGCGGCCGACACCCAGGCCTTCATCGTCGACGCTGTCGACGACGCGCAGATGGACACCGTCGCCAAGGCCCTGCTCCGGGACCCGCGCCCCGCCGGACCGGCGCTCGTCGTCGGCTCCGGGGGCATCATGGCCGCGCTGGCCCGCCTCCGTGGTGGCGCACCCCAGAGGCCGCCGGCTCCCACCTCCTCCCGTGGCCCGACGCTCGTCGTGTCGGCGTCCGCGTCCACCACGACCGCCGGCCAGATCGCCGACGCCGTCCGGCACGGCTGGGTCGACGTCCCGATCCCGGCCGGGGACTTCGCCGCCGACGTAATCCGGAGGCCGTGGTCGGCCGCCGTCGAGGCGGCACTTCGGGCCGGACGGAACGTCGTTGTCCACACCACGCAGGGACCGGACGACCCCCGGCTCAGCGCCGGCTCCGCCACAGCCGCCGAGGTGGGCGGCACTATCGGCCGGCTCGCCGGCGACCTGGCCCGCCGGGGACTGACCCGGGACGTCATTGTCTGCGGCGGCGACACCTCCAGCCACGCCCTGCTGGCCATGGACGTAAGTGAGCTACGGGTCAGCGAGCAGTTCGTCACCGCCGGACCCATCTGCACCACCGATGACGCGGCCGCCGTCGCCGGCTGCCGCGTCCTGCTCAAAGGCGGCCAGGTCGGCCCCCCCGACCTCTTGCGCCGCTTCGCCGGCCTCATCTGAGCCGCACGTAACCCCCACCGATCGATCAGGAGAACACCATGAAGGCCGTCGTCAAGCACGCAGCCGAGCGCGGCATCCAGATCCGCGAGGACTGGGCCGATCCCGTCGCCGGCCCGGGGCAGGTGCTCCTTGAGGTGGCCGCCGCCTCGCTGTGCGGCACCGACCGGGAGCTCTACGAATGGACGCCCTCGGCGCAGGCGTTCAACCTCACTCCGCCGGTGGTCCTCGGCCACGAGGGCTCCGGCACGGTGCTCGCCGTGGGCGCGGGCGTAGAGAACCTCACCGCCGGCGACCGGGTCGCGTTGGAGAGCCACCTCATCTGTGGCCGGTGCTATCCGTGCCGGACCGGCAGCGCGCACACGTGTGAGCGGACCGGCATCCTCGGTATGCACATCGACGGCGTGTTCGCAGAACGCGTCGCCGTCCCCGCGGACATCTGCGTGCCGCTGCCCGCGTCGGTGTCGCTCGAGACCGGCGCCCTGCTGGAGTCGGCCGGGGTGGCCATGCACGCCGTCCAGCGGTCCGGATACGCCGTGGCCGGGCAGTACGTCCTGGTCAACGGCTGCGGGCCCGTGGGTCTGGTCATCGCACAGATAGCCCTCGCCCTGGGAGCCGCGGCCGTCGTCGCCGTGGAACCCAACCAGTTCCGCCGGAAGCAGGCGGAGTCGATCGGCGCGCGGGTGCTCGACCCGTCGGACGACGTCGTCGGCGTGTGCCGCGACCTGGCCGGCCGGCGCGGCGGCTTCGATGTCGCACTCGAGGTCTCCGGCGTGCGCGGGGTGCTGCCGCCGCTGCTGGAGGCGCTGCGGCGGGAGGCCACGCTCGTGACGGTCGGGCACCCGAGCGAGCCGGCCGCGATCGACATCGCGGCGTTCGTGAACAAGAAGGGCATCACCCTCCGCGGCATCTTCGGCCGCCGGCTCTGGGACACCTGGGAGCAGTTGCTGCTCCTGCTGCAGTCGGGTCGCATCGACCTCGACTGGCTGATCACCCACCGCCTGCCGCTCGACGAGGCAGAGGCCGCGGTCGAGCTCCTCACCGGCGATGCCGGGAAGGTGCTGCTCGTCCCGGGCGCGAACCGACGGTGATCCGGCGGGGTCGGGCCGGTACCCCGCCGGCCCCACCCCGTTCGCGCTGACGGACCAACTCGTGGTGGCTGCAGTTCTGGCTGCACTCGCAGGGGATTCTCGGTTGTTCAGTTCCGTCCGCTGCCGTCTCGGACCCCTGTGAACCTGCTTCGGGCGTCGTTGCGACCGTCGGCGGATGTCTGCGAACGCGCACCCGGACAGCGCAACGACGCCGGGCAGCGCGGCCTGGCCTGGCCTGACCTGACCTGACCAGCCCACGCCTGCACCCGCGGGCACCGCACAGCGGGTGCCGTGCGTGAGCGGCCGCTCGGGGAGGTGAGGGAACCGGCGCGAGCCGTCGGGCCCAAACGCGGGGGCCACCTGCAGCGGGCGACGAACCGCGCGGACCCACGGGCGCACAGGTTGTTCCGCGCCCAGGCATGACCCTCAAGGACGCGGTCACGCTCTGCGACAGCCACACCCGACGATGCCGTCCTTGTTCGGCCAGCTCAGGACGGCTTCCCTTGACCACCAATTTGACCACCATTGAGCCGCGTTCGGGGCCGTTCGCCGCAGTTCACCGTCGTTCCGTAAGTCGGTTGACCTGCGCGAATGAACTTGGGCGGACGTGCAGGTAGCCGCGGCCGACGGCTGGGGGTCAAGGGCTCGCGGGGTGGGGTTCTGTCAGCTCGACGAGAACCGCTGACCTGGGGCGCCGGACTTCGGCGGACCGCGGCGGATTATTCACCGCCCGCCCAGCGCTAGGAGCGGCCGCGGGGACTGGCGCCGCGCTGGAGCACCCAATCTCTTCTGTCTGGGGTGCGGACCTGGCCGATGTCGTGGCTCATGACCGCCTGCAGCCGGGCCACCGCGGTGGCCCGGCCGTCGTCAGGCGCGGACGGCGGCGAGGACGCAGACGTCGTCGTCCCGTTCGACTGCGGTGTGGCTGCCTTCGATGACGTCGCGCACGAGCCGGGCCGCGCCGCCGGCGCGTCCGTGGGCGACGACGGCGACGAGGCGGTCGACGCCCTGGTCGAGGTCCTCGCCGCGGCGCTCCACCAGCCCGTCGGTGTACAGGAGCAGGGTCCCGCCGACCTCGAGGGTGGTCCTGCCCACGGGGTAGGTCGAGTCCGCGGTGGCCCCGAGAGCGCGTCCCTGCGCGCCGTTGAGGAGCGTCACCGGACCCTCCGGGGTCTGCAGCAGCCCGTACGGATGGCCGGCAGCGGCGTACTCCACGACGCCGGTGGTCAGGTCCAGATGCAGCACGGACGCCGTCGCCATCGCCGGGGCCAGGGAGCCGATGAGGAGCTGGTTGAGGCACGCGAGCACCTGGCCGGGGCTGCGGCCGTCGGCGACGTGGGCGCGCATGGCACCGCTGAGACGGGCCATAAGCCCGACGGCAGTGGGGCCGTGGCCGACGACGTCACCGATCGCCAGGACGAGTCGGCCGTCGGGCGCGTGGAAGACGTCGAACCAGTCGCCCCCGAGGCGGATCTCTTGTGAGGCGCCGAGGTAGCGGGCGGCCAGGTCGAGCCCGGGGATCGTGGGCAGCGGCGGTAGCAGACTGTTCTGCAGGTCCTGCAGCACCTGCCGTTGACGGCCCAGCGTGGCCCGAAGCTCCTGCTCCAGGCGGCGGACCTCGGTGACGTCGCGGGCCACCGCCGCCACGCCGATGGTCGGGCCACCGGCCGTGCGGACCGGGAAGAAGGATTCGATCCAGGTGCGGGCGGTGCCTGGATCCGCCGGTGTGGCACCCACGATCTCCACGTCACGCAGCGGCTCGCCGGTGTCCAGAACGCGCCGGAGCAGGGGTTCGGCGTCGGCCCGCAGGTCGGGCACGACGTCGAACACCGGCCTGCCTTCGTGCTCGGCGACCGACAGGCCGTTCATGGCGGCCAGTTCCTGGTTGATCCGGACGAACCGCATCTCGAGGTCGATCAGCGCGAAGCCGATCGGGGCGTCGCGCAGCAGGGTGGAGACGATGGCGGCCTCGGACTGTGCGAGGTGCCGCAGCCGCTCCTGCCGGCTGAGGTCGATGACGACGGCGACCCACTCGTAGGGGTCCCAGCGCAGGGCGGCCACGGCTGCGAGCACGGGCACGCGGCTGCCGTCCGGGCGCAAGAAATCCTTCTGGAACAGGATCGAGCCGCTGCGCCGGACGGCGTCGACCGCCCCGGCGTCGCGCTCGGTCTGGTCGGGCGGTGTGATGGCCGGCCAGCGGATGCCACCGTCGAGGTCGGCGCGGCCGAGGCCCAGGATGCGCAGCAACTCGTCATTGGCCTGCTCGATGACCTCCCCGGTACCGGCGGCCATGCCGACGGCATCCCCGTCGAAGAGCGCCTGCAGGCCACGGGCCTGGCGGACGAGGTCGGCCGAGGCGCCTGCGTCCCTCACGGCGGGGAGTCTGCCAGAGCTCGGCTCGCCGCCAGGTCCGCGCTGGACGCGGGATGGCGCACGGCAGGCGCGACGGGGACAGTGACGGAGCGGGGTGCGCCGCCCCGTGACCTGCTCATCGTCGGTCGCCTCCCGTACCGGCGAAGAGGGTCACGATCCGGCGGAGCGCGTCGACGTCCGCCAGACCTCACGCGTCCTCGGCGGTGGGCGGCCCGGTCAGCCGGGTGGTGCGGACAGGTTGCGCCGTGTGGTCTGCAGTGGGGGAGGAGGCACTGCCGCCAGCGTCTCCGGTGGCGCCTCGCTCCGGGTGTAGTCGATGCGAACCCAGGCGACCTTCCGGGACGTCTCGACCGTCCAGCCGTGCGCGCTGCAGATGCGCGCGACCAGGTAGAGGCCAAGTCCACCGTCGGCGGCGTCCCGGTCGGCGGCGGGAGTCGGCGGCGTCTCGACCGCAGCGTCGCCGACGGCCAGCAGCCAGCCGTGGTCGAAGGCGGTCAGATCGACGTGTACCGGGACCCGTCCGTGCCGGAGGCGTTGGAGACGAGTTCCTCGACGCACAGCAGCAGGCGTTCCTCGGCGCCCTCCGACACCGGACCGGTGGCCCAACGGCGGTCCCCGCCGTGCAGCGCGGCGGCCGCCTGCCGTCGGATGACGGTCACGTCCATCGGTGTGGCCGGCTCCCAGTGCCCCACGGGTACCGCGTCTAGACCCGGTTCCGGCACCGGACGGCGACGCCAGAGCGCCTCGCTCATCCGCTCCCCTGCCCCTCGACCGCGCCGGCCCCGATCTCGGAGCCGAGTCCCTCCAGGCATGGCCGGACCGACGAGGACGCGGGTGCCGGCGGCCGGCAGCCGGCAGCCGGCAGCCGGACTGACCAGAGACCGTACTCGACGGATCACGATGAGTTCTTCTCCTCGTATCCCCCGCTCCGGGCGCCCGCTGTGGGCGGCGACTCGCGCCGTGCCCGGGTTCACGGTGCTGCTCGGCATCGCCTACCCGCGGGTGATCACCGGCATCGCCCAGGTCATGCGGACGGCTCCCTGATCGAGGTCGACGGCACCGTGGTCGGCTCGTCGCTGATCGGTCAGGCCTTCACCGACGCCGGCGACGACCCGCTGCCGCAGTACTTCCCGTTCCGCCCGTCGGCCTCGGACCACGACGGGAGGTGCGTCGGGCGGGTCCAACCTCGGCCCGAACTCCCAGGAGCTGGCCGTCCTGGTCGAGGAGCGCCGCGCCGCGGTCGCTGCGCTCGAGGGCGTCGACCCCGCCGACGTCCCGCCGGACGCGGTGACCGCCTCGGCCTCGGGCCTGGACCCGGGCATCGCACCGGAGTACGCGGCGATCCAGCTCGAGCGCGTGGCACGGGAGCGCGGCGTCCCGGTCACCGACGTCGAGGCACTGCTGACCGCGGCCACCGCGGGCCGCGACCTGGGCGTCATCGGCGCGCCCTACGCCGATGTCCTGGCGCTGAACCTGTCCCTGGATCGCGAGTTCCGCTGAGGCGCACCCATCGTGCGCATGAAGCGGTCGAGGCGTCCATCGCGACGTGCGGGCACCACGCCCAGCACGGGCCGGTGCCCATCGGCCCTCGCTCGGTCGACGCCGATCTCGGTCGAGGAAGTCGAAGGAGGCAGGCGTACGCCGGTGCCCAGCGGGCACGCTGCGGATCCGGAGCCGCTGGCATCCCGCAGACCGACGACGACGGAGGCTCGATGACCACACCAGGAGCGGCCGACCCCGGCTCACGGGCGCCGGGGCTGCCCGCCGAGCCCACCGTCCGGATGGGCCGCCCGCCGGTACCCGGTCGCCCGAGACCCCCGTCGACCGAGACCGCCGCGGCAGATCCCGAACCGACACCCCTCGACGAACCCACGGTGACACTGCCCGACGGGGCGCCGCAGCCCGCGCATCGGACGATCCGGTTCGGCACACCCGTCCCGGTCAAGGTCACCGTCGGTCCTCGTGTCCGTCCCCGGCGCCGATACCGGACTCGGCCGTAGATCACCGCGGTCGTCGTCCTCCTCCTCGTGCTCGGAGCGGTCCTCCTGGCGATGCTGTGGCGAGGCGCGACCATCGACGGGGACGTCGACCTCATCGGGCGGACGGGCGGCTCGAGTGGCGCGCCGGCACGGTCATGGGCTGGTAGGCCTGACGCGGATGCTGCCGGCCGCGCCGGACGACGACGTCGCCATGGTCGCCCTCCGCCTGCATCCGCAAGATCTGCCCCGACCCGCGAAGGCCGGGCCCAAGCGCGTGCCACCCGGCGTGCCCAGCACACCGGCGGACCGACATCCACCTCCGCGCGAGGCATGACCCAAGGCCGCGCAGCGCCGCTCGTTGACCCCCATTTGACCACCATTGCGCCTCGTTCACCGACGTTCGAGGCTGCTCGCAGTCATTCCGTATCGGGCCTGACCTGCGTGTTAGCCCTCCGGTGAACCCCCGCGAACCCCCTCTCCGCTCGGCGGGCCAAGCGGTCGGTGAACTCAAAGCCCCGGGCCTGGCGGATGTTGGGCCTGTCCGCAGCCCGATGGTCATGCTGCGCCGAGGGATGGGCGCCGGCGGGAGAGGGTTCTCTTGGCCGTGCTGCGTAGGGCAGTGATGTCGCGGATGAACGTGCCGCGGGCGCTGAGGCGGCGGACGATCTCTTGTTGTTCGACTGGGGTGAGGTCGTCGTAGGTGTTGTTGTCGCCGGCGAGGGCGCGGTCCACGGCGATCTCGTCGATGTCGTTTCACGGGGGTGAGCGGCATGAGCACCATGCCGATCAGGTCCGCCCGGCCGAGGAGGTCGGCTGCCTCGGGCAGCGCGAACGTCTGGCGCAGTCCCCATGGAGCAACCTCCTGGACGGCTGGGCGCTGCTCGCGCGTCATGGTGAGCACTAGGTCGGTGTCTTCGGCAGTTCGGCCGTGAAGGCACGTGAGCGGAAGCCGGCCGGGTCGCCGTCCCGCGTGGCCAGCACCGTCGCCGCACCCGGGTTTCATCGGTCGCCCGGTGACCGCGTCCAGGCCCGCGGTGGGGAGAGGGACGTTGGCGAGCTCGGGGCTGTGCCGCAGTGCTTCCTCGGCTCACGCCACGGCGAGCCGTTCGGTCAGCGGGGACCGGCAGAGGTTGCCCGTGCAGACGAAGAGGAGACGCACGGCCGGACGGTAAGGGCGATGGAAGGCGCAGCCACCCGTTGACCGGAGTGCCTCATTGAGCGGGGGAACGCCGGTGATGTGCCGCACGGTCGAGTATGAGCCTGGGGTCGGTGCGTGCGGACGTGATGCGGTGATGACGCGGCGGTGATGGCGGAATCCGCAGGATGCTGCAGCCGTCATGCCGTCGCAGAGCCGAGGGAGGCCGACGTGGTCGCACCACAGCGGAACAAGGTGGAGCAGATCGAGGACTTGTTCGCCCAGCTCACACCCGAGGAGCTCGACCAGCTCGTTCCGCGCAACACCGTCGTGTCCCGACTGGTCCTGGTGCCCGCCTACCGGCACACGGCCGTCTTCGGCATCCGGCAGAGCTGCCTCTATCCCTACAACGTCCTCGCCAGTGGAGCGGGCCGCACGGACGGGAAGGGCCGGGCTGTGATCCCGGTGGGCCGCATCCTGGGTTGTCTGCGGGCGGGGGAACCCATGCACCCGGGTCTGCAGACCGGCGGAGCGGGCCCCGGCGCGCTGCCGGGGGACCTGTTGCTGGTCGGCGGCCCGGTGACGGTCGTGACCGCGGCGAGCGAGGAGCCGGTCATCATGACGGCGACCACCGAGGAGGTGCCGCCGTTTGGACCTCTCGCGACGCCGGGGAGCATCCCGCTGTCCTGGCGGACGCCTGCGCTGAACACCGGCGCCGCCGTCTTCGACGACATGCGCGTGGTCGTGCGCAGCCACACGCCGACCGGCGATGTCGCGGCGGCGGTGCCGTTCGCCTGGCACTCGACGATCGAGTGCGTTTTCGACTTCCTCCTGCAGGGCTGATGGGTTCCAGCGGCCCATGCGGTGCTCGAGGCCGAGGGGCCGGGTGTGCTGCCGGAGTGGTCGACGAGGGCCTTGACGACCCGCGGGTCCGCCGCTGTTTGCGCCGCCGCGGGATCACCGCCCGGATCGCCCGCATCGGCCGCGACTCCAGTGCCCGCCTGGGCCGGCACCGCTGGGTGGTCGAGCGCACGCTGGGCTGGCTGCTGTCCTACGAACGCCTGGCCCTGCGCTACGACCGCACCGCCACGACGATCACCTCGCTGGCCCGCCTCGCGGTCACCCTCATCTGCGCCCGCCGCCTACCGAGCAACTAATGCAACGTCTACTTACACCACCAGGCGGGACGGCACCGACTCCGGTGCTCATCGCGGCAGTTCAGTTGCTCGCGCGCTGTTGGCGTGCGCCAGTGCCTGCGCGAGGGTCGTCAGCAGCTCCGGAACCTCGGTAGGCGGTAGGACGGCTTGGACCAGCGTTAATCGTCTGGGCTGGTCCTCTGCGGCGGCCAAGGCCGACTGGAGCTCGCTGTGCGTCGTCACCCGCACGGCGTGCGGCGGGGTCGCTGCGGCCGAACCGCCGAACAGCTGCGGCGCCACGGTCCAGTCCCAGCGGGAGATGTCGTTGTAGGGCTGCGTCGGGCCGTGAATGGCGCGTTCGACGGCGTAGCCGTTGTTGTCCACCACGATCACAACCGCGGGCAGCTCGGCTCGGATCACGGAGGCGAGCTCCTGGATGGTCATCTGCGCTGCGCCGTCACCGATGAGGAGCACCCCCCGCCGGCCGGGCCGGGCGGTGCAGGCGCCGAACATCGCCGGCAGGGTGTATCCGATCGACGCCCACAGGGGTTGGCCGATGAAGGTGACGTCGGCCGGGAGCCGGTGCGTGGCCACGCCGTAGAATGCGGTGCCCTGGTCGGCGAGCACGATGTCGCCGGGGCGGAGGAACGCGGTGACGGCCGCCCAGAGCTGCGAGTGGGACAGCGCCGTCCCCTCGTCGGGCACGGATGGAGCGGATGGCGCCTCCGACAGCGTCGGTTGTGGTGTCGGCATGCTGCGTGCGGCACCGGTCTCCCGGCCGGCCAGTTCGCTGATCAGGGCGGTCAGGGCCGCGAGTGCGGTGGGCAATTCGAGGGGGCTGAAGGTCGCCGCCCCGACGTGTGCGGAGCGGCCACCCAGATCGATTGTCCGGTCCCGGTCGATGTGCTGAGTGAACATGCCGCTGTTCAGGTCGGTGAACTGGACACCGGCGAGGATCAACGCGCCGGCGTCCTCGACGGCGCTGCGGGTCTGCTCGGCGCTGCCCGCACCGGCGTAGGTGCCGGCGAAGCGGGGCGAACTCTCGTCCACCAGGCTCTTGGCCCACAGCGTCGTGGCATGGGGGAGTGGCCCGGCGTCCACGAGGGTCATCAGCTGCCTGGTGGCCCCTAGTCGGTGGACGAGGAGCCCGGCCAGGACGGTGACGTCGAGGACGGAGCGGACCCGGCCGAGCAGGCGGGCGGCGGCGTCGACGAACGCGGCGACCACCGCGGGATCACTCGTGTCGTCGGTTACGGGAAGGGGCCTCGAGGGCCGCCCGACGGGGGCGTCCGCGACATCGGCCGGGACCAGCAGGTAACCAGGCAGGCCCTGGTCGCGGACGGCGGTCAGCACCCGGTCGATCTCCGGTGCAGCGTTGTCGGCGGTGAGTGCTGCCCGGGCGCACGTCACCCCGGCGTGCATGCCGGCGAAGTGTGTGAAGTCACCATCTCCCAGCGTGTGGTGCACGAGTCGGCGTGCGGCCTGCGAGGCGCGCGAGGGCGCGCCGACGACGTGCACGACCGGCACGTGCTCGGCGAAGCTGCCGGCGATGGCGTTCAGCGCGCTGAGCTCACCGACGCCATAGGTGGTGAACAGCGCCGCGATCCCCCGCATCCGGCCGTAACCATCAGCGGCGTAGCCGGCATTGAGCTCATTGGTGCAGCCGGTCCACTCCACGCCGGGGTGGGCCACGACGTGGTCGAGCAGCGCCAGGCTGTAATCGCCGGGAACCCCGAAGACCCGGTCGATGCCCAGCTCGGCCAGCCGGTCGACGAGGTGGTCGCCAACGGTGTACGGCGCGGACGTCGCGTTCTCGATGGCGCTCACGCCGGCACGTGCTCGTCGAGCCAGTCGAAGACGCGCTCACCACGCAGGCCGGCCGCCGTGGGCTCGCAGTGGGAGTCGGCGCCCTCCTCGGCGGTGAAGCGCAGCAGCGTCACCGGGCAGGTCAGCTTCGCGACCAGCTGCGCGGACTGCCCGGGCCAGAACTGCTCGTGCTCGGGGTCGGTGACCAGCACCGGGCAGCGGATCGCCGCCGCCTGGTCGTCGGTCAGGGCGTAGGCGCGGGCGGCGGTGAAGAAGTCGAAGGGCGAGGTGACGCCGTAGGGCCGCATCCGCCACTGCAGCACCGTCCGGGTGGCCGGCGACAGCTTCAGGGCCCAGCGCATCTCGGTGTCGAAGCGGTCGCGGTCGCCGGAGTCCAGCATACGGACGAGGTGGTGCGGCAGCTGGGCGAGCATGGTGGTGGAGACGTCGACGACGCCGGGGTCGGCGACCGCCGCGGCCACCCGGTGCTCAGCGGCCAGCGCCCGCGGCACCCAGTACCCGCCCTGGCTCACGCCCATGACGGCGATGCGGGCGGGGTCGACGTCGGCTCGGGCGACCAGCGCGTCGACCACCGGGGTGAGCACGTGCTCCCAGTCGGGCCGAAACGGGATGCCCTGCCGCACGAGCGCGGCGTTCTGGCCGGGGCCGTCGTAGGTCATCGCGTTCCAGCCGCGGGCCAGCGCGTCGGCGATGCCGCGGGTCCAGGCGCCGACCACGGACCCGTCGCTGCCATTGGTGTAGACGAGGGTGCGGCGCGGTTCGTCGACCGGACCGGAGCGGAAGAGGTAGCCGGGCAGGGTGGTGTCCTCGTAGGGGACGAACAGGCGCTCGACGGCCACCTCACCGACGGCGTCGGTGAGGTCGACGAAGCGGTCCCACGCGTCGCGGTGCCGCTCCCACAGCGTGGCGAACTCCCCGGTGGCGTCGGCCTGGTCGGTCGCCTCGGACCAGTAGCCGGCCGCCCGCAACCAGCGCGCCGCCGCGGTGCGCCGGTGCCCCTCGGCCTCGGCGGCCCCCGCCTGCGCGGCCAGCCGCTCGGCCGTGGCACTCCACTGCTGCACCCAGGCGCGCCGGTCGCCGTTCGGGATCCGGTCCACGGTGGTCAGGACCTCGCCGACGTCGGCGGCGCGCGACCAGGTGGCGCCGAGGACGCCCTCGACGGCGAACTGGAGGTCGGGGTCCTTGAAGAACGCGTGCACGTCGGTCTCCGATCGGGAGGGGAGGACCGCACTGTCGCGGCGGCGGCTCCAAGGCGGCTCCAATCCCGGCCCGGCGGGGAGGAGGACCGCGTCCGCGGGCTGGCGCGCCGTTGGAGTCGGCGGGTCGACGATGGCCGCACCGACCGCCCGTCGGGGGCGGACCTCCCGAGGGGACGACCGTGGACGCCTACGTGCAGGACCTCGTGACCGTGCTGCAGCGGAACGGGCACCGCTCCGTCTTGCGGCACGCGGGCATCGACACCACGGCTGCCGCCCTCGTGGCCGCCGTCTCTCGGTACGCCCGCGCGCTGGAGTCCCTGGGCGTCGGCCCGGGCGACCTGGTCGCGGTGTTCGCCCCGAACCGGCCCGAGGCCCTCGCCGTCCGCTACGGGGCGCACCTGGCCGGCGCCGGGGTCATGTTCCTTCCGGCGCCGACCGACGCCGACCGGAGGGCGCGGCTGGTCGCCCAGGTCGACCCGCGCCTGCTGGTCGTCTTCCCGGAGACGGCTGGCCTGCTCCCGGACGGCGTCGCGGCACCGGTGGCGGCGGTGGGCGCGGTCCCCGGGATCGCGCTGCGGCTGGACGCCCTCGCCGCCGGCCTCGACGACCGCCCGCCGCCCTGTCGCGCCCGCTCGGGCGACCTCGCGGTGGTCGTCCCCTCCGGCGGCACCACCGGCGTGCCCAAGGGCAGCCGGCGCGACTTCGCCGGCTACACCGCGATGGTCGCGGGTCCGGCCCGCACCGACCGCCGGCAGCTGGCCAACGGCTCGCTGGCCCACCTCACCCAGGTGCTGGTCGACCAGACCCTGCTCGGCGGCGGCACCGTCGTGCTGCAGGACCACTACGACGCGGTGGCGACGCTGTCGGCCATCGAGAGCGAGCGCGTCACCGACCTGTTCCTCGTCGAGCCGCAGCTGTTCGACCTGATGGACCGGCCCGAGGTGGCGCGGTACGACCTGGGCTCGCTGCAGACGCTCACCCACGTCGGCGCGCTGGCCCCGCCGGTGCTGCGGGCCCGTGCCCGCGCGCGGCTCGGCCCGGTGGTCGCCCACACCTACGGCTGCAGCGAGGTCGGCATCGTCAGCGCGCTCTCTCCCGCCGAGCACGACCGGCCGTCCCGGTTCTCCTGCTCCGGCCACGTCCTGCCGGGGGTGCGGGTCCGGTTCCGCCGATCAGACGGGAGCATCGACCCGCGTGCCGGGGCCGTGGAGGTGAGGGCGCCGGGGATGGCGGAGGGCTACCGCAACAGGCCGGCCGAGGAGGCCGCGGTCTTCGTCGACGGCTGGTACCGCACCGGCGACCTGGGCTGCCTCGACGACGAGGGGATGCTGCGCGTGCTGGGCCGCGTCGCGGACATGGTGGGGCCGGGGACGGTGCTGCCGGTCGACCTGCAGGAGACGGTGTGCCACCTGCCGTCGGTGCGCTATGCCGTCGTCGTCCCCGACGCCGCCCGGGGCGTGCGCGTCGTCGCGGCGGAGGCCTGGCCGGGCGGCGAGGTGGACCTCGGGTCGTGCCGGGCGGCGGTCACCGCCGTGCACGGCCGGGAGGTCGCGTCATCTGTCCAGGTCCTGCGGGTCGACCGGGTGCCGCTCACCGAGCAGGGCAAGCCCGACCGGGCGGCCCTCCGCGCGTCTGCGGCCGCCGTCGCCGAGGTCTGTGCCTGAGCGGCCGGTCAGGCGGGCGTGGGAACGGCGCGGGGCGGGTCGACGACGTCAGCCAGGGTGAGCCGGGCGCCGTCGGCGCGCGCCCGCTCCGCGGCGCCCGGGTCGAGCGCGGCGGTGACGTCCCGGAGGACCTCCGGCGTCGCCTCGAAGGCCGGCCAGCGCAGCCCGTTGCGCAGCGCCTGCGTGCGGGCCGCGGCGAACAGCCGCACCGCCTCCTGCGGCCGGCCGGCCATCGCCGTGGCGACCCCCCGCAGCTCGAAGGCGACCGGCCCGTCGGAGGTGCCCAGCACCAGGCGGTGGCCGATCATCCGGTCGGACCAGGACAGGGCCGTCGCCGCATCACCGGAGCGGATCGCGGCGACGACGGCCATCCCGGCCACCAGCAGGGCCACGTGCACGTTGCCCAGCGCCAGCGCCCGCCCGTGCAGGGTCGTCAGCCGGGCGCCGGGGAGGACGCCGGAACCGCTGTCCACCAGGGCGGCGCAGGTCTCGGCGAGCAGGGCGAGGTCCGCGTCCCCGCCGGCCGCCCGCGCCGCTGCCGCCACGGAGCCGGCGACCGCACGGGCCGGCTCCAGCGCCCCGGCCACCACCAGGGAGTGGGCGAGCAGCGTCTGCACCTCGGCCACGGTGCGCGACAGCGCGTCCCCGGTGCCGTCGAGCATGTCCGAGGCGGCGGCGAGGTGCACGGCGGCGAGGTCGTCCTGGCCGCCGGAGGACAGGTGGTGGGCTAGGGTGAGCCGCACCAGCGCTGCCGACAGCGGGTCGGCCAGGTGCTCGGCCTCCAGCGCCCGCTCGGCCCAGGTGCGGCCCTCGATGGTCTTGCTGCGGAAGTACCAGTACGTGCCCAGCCGGCCGGCGAGCCGCACGCCCTCGGCCGAGGGTGTCTCCACCAGCAGGTACTGCAGCGTCGCGCGCAGCGTGGGCAGGTCGTCGTCGAGGGCGTCGAACCACGCGCTCTCGGCCACGCGGCCCAGCGGCGGTTTGGCGAGGGTGAGCGCGGTCGTCCACTCGTCGCGCCGGCGGCGCAGGGCAGGGACCTCGGTGCCGGCCGCGTGCGACGCGTGACCGCGAACTGTGGCCAGCTGGGCGAACCGCGAGGGGCCGCCGAGCCGCGCCGGCCCGAGCGGGACCAGCAGCGAGTGGTGCACCAGGCGGGCGACCAGGTCCGCGGTGTCGGTGCCGGACCGGGCTCCCGCCCCGAGTCCGCCGAGGACGGCGCCGGCGGTGGCCACGGTGAACGGGCCGGGCAGGACCGAGGCGGCGCGGTGCAGCTCCGCCTCGTCGGCCGGCAGCAGCGCGTAGCTCTGCTCGATGGCGGCGCGCACCGTGTGGTGGTGGTCGCTGCCGCGCCCGGTCCGCGCCAGCGAGCTCGGGTCGGCGGTGACCTGGTGGGCGATCTCGTCCAGGCTGAACGCCCGCGCGCGTGCCGCCGCGAGCTCCAGGGCCAGCGGCACGCCGTCGACGGCGGTGGCGATCCGCACCACCGCGCTGAGCAGGCCCAGGTCCTCCCGGTCGGCGCCGGCGGCGGCCAGCCGGTCCAGCAGCAGGGCGACCGCGGGGGAGGCGGTGACGTCGTCGTCGCCCTCGGGGAGGGGCAGCGGGCCGAGCCGGTGCAGCCGCTCGCCGTCGACCTCGAGCGGCGTGCGGCTGGTGGCCAGCACGGTGAGCGGGGTGGCGCCGGAGAACCAGTCGTCGACCAGGTCGGCCACCGGGTCGAGGACCTGCTCGCAGTTGTCGAACACGAGCAGCGCGCGCCGGTCGCGCAGGTGGGCGCGCAGCGCCTCCGCGGGCCGGTCGGTGTCGGCCGGGGCGAACCCCAGCGCGGACACCACGGCGGACAGGACGGTGACGGCGTCTCTGGCCGCGGTGAGGTCGACGAACCAGACGCCGTCGGGGAACCGGTCGGCGACCGTGCGCGCGACCTCGATGGCCAGGCGAGTCTTCCCGCACCCGGCCGCGCCGACCAGGCTGACCAGCCGGGACCGCATCACCAGGCCGGTCAGCTCGGCCAGCTCCTGCCCGCGCCCCACCAGGGACGAGGTGCGGTGGGGGAGGTGCGCCGGTCGCCGGGCGGCCTCCTCGGGGGCGGCGCGCCGCAGGGGAGGGGCCGGCGGGGCCGGCCGGGCGGGCGCCGGCGGGCCGGCCAGCGTCGGGTCCTCGGCGAGCATCCGGCCGTGCAGCTCACGCAGCTGGGGCCCCGGCTCCAGTCCTAGCTCCTCGCGCAGCACGGCGCGGACCTGCTGGTAACTGCGCAGCGCCTCCTCGGGCCGGCCCAGGCGGTGCTGGGCCAGCATCCGCAGGCTCCACAGCCGCTCGCGCAGCGGCGTCTCGGCCACGGCCGCGCCCACCTCGAGCAGCGCCCGCTCCGGGGCCCCGTCGGCCAGCAGCGCCTCGGCCAGCAGCTCGCGCAGCTGGTCGCGCAGCTCCTCCAGCCGGGCGACGGCGGCGGTCGCCCACGGCTCGTCGGCCACCGTGGGGTAGGGCCGCCCGCGCCACAGCCCCAGCGCCTGCTCCGCGGCCCGGCCAGCCTCGTGCGGGCGGTCAGCGGCGAGCAGCGCCCTCGCCTCGCCGGTGAGCGCGGCGAAGCGCCGCGAATCGATGGTCGCGGGGTCGGCGACCAGCCGGTAGCCGCCCGGCTCGCGCACCAGCACCGCCGACGGGGCACCGGGTCGCCGGCCGGGCTCGAGCGCCTTGCGCAGCCGCCAGATGTGCGAGTCAAGCGTCGACGGCGAGCGGGCCGGGGACTCCTCACCCCACATGGCCTCGGTGAGCGCGTCGACGCTGACATGCCGGCCCGCGTTGACCAGCAGCAGCGACAGCGCCGCGACGAGGCGGGTGCCGCCCAGGGCGACCGGCGTCCCGGCGCGGCGGACCTCGAGCGGGCCGAGATCCCGGAAGGACAGCACGTCGGCAGTGGCGTAGCCCTGCACGATGGACCCCCTCGCGTGCCACCCCCGTGCCCGCGACGACGAGGTCCGGCCCCGCCCGGGGAGCCGCTGGGCGAGTGCGCGCGACCACCGTCGATGACGCTGCAGCGTCGGACCACTGCGTACCGCATCTGACGCCGCCCCGGTAGGGGGTTCCGAACGCGGCCGGCCACCGGGGCAGGATCAGTGCCTGCCGGCGGTCCGCGCCGCGGTCGTCGCGGGCCGGCGAGTCACCGTGCGCGCCGGCGACCACTGCTACACGGGCTTCGTGACCGACAACCCCGGCGGGGTGGTCCTCGACGTCTCGGGGAAGCGGGCGGTCACCCGGACACCCGACGGCGGCATCCGGCTGGAGAGCGGGTGCACGAACTGGGACGGCTACGAGCTGCTGTACGAGAGCCACGGCGTGACGCTGCCCGCGGGCTCCTGCTGCTCGGTGGGTCGGGCGGCCACGTCGTCGGCGGGGGCGGCACCTTCGGCGTCGTCACGGCATACACGTTCCGCGACCTGCCGGCACCTCCGCCGAGCATCCAGCGGGCGACCACCACGTGGCAGTGGGACGCCCTCGACGCGGCGTCGTTCGCCACCCTGCTGCGCAACCACGGCGGCTGGCTGGCCGTCAACAGCGCGCCCGACAGTCCCGGCCGCCGGCCGTTCGGGCTGCTCAAGCTCTTCCACGTCTCCGCCGGCACGGTCACGCTGCTCACCCAGGCCTCCGGCGAGGACCCCGCCCTGCTCGACGAGTTCCTCGGCGCGCTCGACGACGGCGTGCCCGCGGCCGCGCTGCCGACCACCACGCGGCGCACGATGCCGTGGCTGCAGGCGACCAGACGCTCAACGGCTCGGGCCCCAACCAGCGGGGCAAGTACGAGTAGGCGTACATGCGCCGGCCGTTCCCCGACCGGCACGTCGCGGCCCTCCACGCCGCGCTGACCGACCCGTCGTACAGCAACCCGCAGGCGCTGGTGCAGGTGGACACCTACGGCGGACGGGTCAACGCCGTCGCGACCGCTGACACGACGGTGTCGCAGCGCTCATCGATCATGAAGCTGCAGTACCAGACCTTCTGGACCGACCCCGCCGAGGACGAGCTGCACCCCGGCTGGATCCGCCGCTGATACGCCTCGGTGTACGCCGCCACCGGCGGGGAGCCCGCGCGCGACGACGTCACCGACGGCTGCTACGTCAACCACCCCGACGTCGGCCTGCGGGACTGGCCGACCCTCTACCTCGCACCGAACTACCGCCGGCTGCAGGAGGTCAAGGGCCGAGGGGACCCCACCGACCAGTTCCACCACGCCCAGTCGGTCCGCCCGCCGGGCCGCTGACCAGGCACAACGTCACCGGGCGGCGGTGGGCGCGGAACGCGGGACGGCGGTGAACAGGTCGACCAGCGGGTCCCAGCGGTTGCGGCGTCCCGGCGGGAACCGGCGCAGGGAACGGGCGCGGCGCGCGCTGCTCTCGGGATAGCGCCGCCGCGCCCACGGCGACCCTGGCCGGGCCAGCCGCACCGCGGCGACGAGGGCCACGAACGGGACGAACACGCCCACGACGCCGAGGACCACCCGGCCCTTGAGGACGGCGACGAGGGCGGCGGCGACGTGGACCAGCAGCGTCAGCGCGAGGAGGCCCTCGCCGCGTGCCCCGTCGGCGTCGAACGGGTTGGCGCCGATCAGCAGCATGACCCCGACCACCAGCGCGATCAGCACCGCGTCCACCGAGCTGCGGCCCTCGCGCGACCAGTACACGTCCTCCAGGTGCAGCCACAGCGCGAACTCGTCGAGGGTCAGGGCCGCACCGGTCCCGAACAGCACGGCGAGCAGGGCGCCGCCCGCCCCGGACGGGCGGTAGGCGAACTCGGCCGTCCCGGTGCCCAGCAGCAGGAAGATGCCGTACACCTCGTGGTGCACGTGCACCCCGCCGACGCTCGCGTCCCGGAACGGCCCCCGGCCGGTGCGGATCGCGTGCGTGACGAACCGGGTCACGAGGAAGGCCACGAGGAAGCCGAGGACCAGCCAGGCGACCAGCTCGCGGCGCCCGCTGAGCACCGGCATCAGTCCCGGGTCCAGGTCCACTCCGTCTCCCGCCGTGTCAGGGACTCCCCGCGATCGTGCCGCCGGGACCGCCGCCGTGGGGGCCGCGCAGGCGTGCCTTCCGCTGCGCTCCGGGACCCGCGAGGATCGGTACGCGCTCCGGCGGAGGGGAGGGTCCGGGTGGACGACGTCGTGTCGATCGACACCCTGGCCGCCGTCGCTGCCGTCTCGCTGCTCGCCGCCGTCGTGGTCGGGCTCGTCCCGCGCCTGCCGGTGCCGCAGGTGGTGTTGCTGCTCGCCGGCGGCATGGTCCTCGGCCCGCACGTCCTCGACGTCGGGGCCGCCCAGGACGTGCAGGTCCTCGCCGACGTCGGGCTCGGCTTCGTCTTCCTGCTGGCCGGCTACGAGCTCGACCTCCGCCTGTTCCGTGAGGACGCCGGCCGGCGGGCGCTGCTCGCCTGGTTCGTGTCCCTCGGACTGGCGCTGGGGGTGGTGGGGGTCCTGGCCGCCACGGGCCTGGTGCGGGCCTTCCTGCCGGTGGCGCTGGGACTGACCACCACCGCCCTGGGGACGTTGCTGCCGGTCCTGCGCGAGAAGGGTCTCCTCGGCGGCCGGCTCGGGCGCCACCTGCTGGCCACCGGCGGTGTCGGCGAGTTGTTCCCCGTCCTCGCCATCGCGGTGTTCCTGGGCACGCAAGGCAGGGTCGCCGCCCTGGCCTCGCTGGCCGGGGTCGCCGTGCTCGCCGTGGTGCTCGGTGTGCTGCGCCGCGGGGTCCGGGACGGCAGCCGGCTCGCCGTCGTCGTCGCGGCGGGGCAGGATGAGACCGCGCAGATCACCCTCCGCGGCACGGTGCTGCTGCTGGTCGCGCTCATCGCGGTCACCGACCAGTTCCACCTCGACGCGGTGCTCGGTGCCTTCCTGGCCGGTGTCGTCCTGCGGCGGTGGGTCGGCGCGGCCGCGCCGCAGCTGGAGGCGAAGCTGGACGCGGTGGGGTACGGCTTCTTCATCCCGGTGTTCTTCGTCTCCTCCGGCATGGCGCTGGACCTGGCCTCGATCGCGGAGTCGCCGCTGCGGCTGGTGCTGTTCTTCGCGCTGATGCTCGCCGTCCGGGGCGGCCCGCCCCTGCTGCTCTACCGCCGTGTGCTCCCGGCGCGGCAGCTGGTCCAGACCGCGCTCGTGAGCGCGACGGCGCTGCCCGTGCTGGTCGCGCTCACTCAGATCGGCCTGCGCAGCGGCACGATGCTGCCGGAGAACGCCGCGGCGCTGGTCGGAGCGGGCGTGCTCACCGTGCTGGTGTTCCCCGCGCTGGTCGTCGCCCTCGACCGGCGGCCGGCGGAGCCGGCGCCCGTCCCGGCCTCGGGAGGCCCGGCGGGGACCGGGTGACCGCGCGGTGACCCGGCCGTGACGGCGGCCGCCGGGGCCGCTGCCGGGCTGGCGCTCCTGGCCGCGGCCCTGTTCGCGCTGGCGTCCGCGGTGCAGCAGCAGACGGCAGCGGCGGTGCCGGACGGGCGGGGCGGGAGCCTGGGCCTGGTCGCGTCCCTGGCCCGGTCGCCGCGGTGGTGGGCCGGCACTCTCGCCGACACCGGCGGCTACGTGGCACAGGCGGCCGCGCTCGGCCTCGGGTCGCTGCTGCTGGTCCAGCCGCTGCTGGTCACGACCGTGCTCTTCGCCCTGCCGCTGGGCGCCCGATGGGCCGGACGGCGGCTGCGCCGGGCCGACTGGGCGTGGGCCGGGGTCTTGGTGGTGGCTCTCGCGGCGTTCGTCGTCACGGGTGAGCCGACCGCCGGCAGCGACGCGGCCGGCTGGCGGCACTGGCTCCCGGCGTGGGGCGTCCTCGCCGCTGCGGGCGGCGGGTGCCTGCTCGGCGCCGCTCTGCGGCGGGGCACCCCGCGCGCGGTGCTGCTGGCCCTGACCACCGGCATGGCCTACGGCTTGGCCGCCGCCCTCACCAAGGGCGTGGTGGACCTGCTCGACGACGGCGTGATCGCGGTGCTCACCTCCTGGAGCACCTGGCTGCTGGCCGCGGCCCTCCTCGGCGGGACGCTGGTGCAGCAGGCCGCCTTCCAGGCCGGTCCGCTCGGCGCGTCCCTCCCGGCGGCGACCGTCGGGGAGCCGGTGGTCGGCGCGGCGCTCGGCATCACCGTGCTCGGCGAGCGGCTGCAGGCCGGAGGCGCCGAGTGGGTCCTCGTCGCGGTGCTGGTCGCGGCCATGGTCGTGGCCACGACCGCCCTGGCCCGCTCCTCGGCGGCTCCCGCTGCCGCTGCAGCGTCCGCTTCCTGACGCCGGTCAGCTCGTGGGAGCGGGGACCGGCGCCGGCCCACGGCGTCGGGCCAGGAGGGCGAACACGAACGGCGGCAGGGACAGCACGACGGTCGCCAACGCCAGCAGGGCCACGTAGACGACGGTGTCACCGGTGGCCAGCTGGGTCGGCGGCACGAAGCCGAGGAGGAAGGAGACGAGGCAGCCCAGCAGCCCGACGCCGCCGACGAGCCACACGCCGGGCAGCCCGCCGGGGATCCGGTACGGCCGGAGGACGTCGGGCCGGGTGTGCCGCAGCCGGATCACACTGGCGAACACCAGCGCGTACATCACCACGATCACCTGGGCGGTGACCGCCGACAGCATCCAGTACGAGGTGCTGACGCTCGGCACGACGACGAACAGCAGCGCGAACACGGTGCCCGCGAGACCCTGCACGACCAGTAGGGCCACCGGGACGTCGTTGCGGTTGGTTCGCCCGAACCGTCCGGGGGCCAGCCCCTCCAGGGCGACGACCGCGACCCCCTTCGCCGGGCCCAGTACCCACGGCGTGAGGTGGGCGACGCCGCCGAGGACCACGAGGACCGCCAGCGGCGGGAGCAGCCAGCTCACCGAGAGCGTGTCGAGCACACTGGCGAACAGCTCCATCGTCCCAGAGACCAGGCTGATCTCGTGCCGCGGCAGCACGAAGGCCATGAACAGCGAGCCGAGCACCGAGAAAGTCACCGTGACCGCGACCGCGAGGGTGATCGCCCGGGGGACGGTGCGGCCGGGCTCGCGGGTCTCCCGCGCGTGGAAGCCGGCCATCTCCATGCCGGTGAACAGCAGGATGATTCCGCCGAGGAACGCCAGGTTGCCCAACGACACCTCCGGCACCAGCGCAGAGGCCGAGAAGGGGATCTGCGAGGCGTCGCCCCGCAGGAGGAAGGCCGCCCCGAGGATGACGACGAGCAGCGCCGGCAGGATCGAGCCCGCGATCGTGCCCACGGCGCCGATCACCGCGGAGGTGCGGACGCCCCGCAGCGCCGCGGCCGTGGTGCCCCAGAAGACGACGAGCATGACGACGACGAGGTACGCCTTGTCGTCGGCCAGCGACGGGTCGATGGCGTAGGCCGACGAGGCGGCGATGAAGGACAGGACCGTGGGGAACCAGGCGACGTTCTCGGCGTAGTCGCACCACACCGCGAGGAAGCCGGTGCGCCCGCCGAAGGCCTCCTTCACCCAGGCGTAGACCCCGCCGTCGCGCGGGAAGGCGGTCCCGAGCTCGGCGGCGGCCATCGAGACCGGCACGAGGAAGACCAGGATCGACAGCGCGAACAGCAGCAGCATGGACCAGCCGTACTCCGCCATGACCGGCAGGTTGCGCGCGCTGACGATCGACGCAACGTTGACCATCGCCAGCGCGAGCACGCCCAGGCGGGCAGTGCGTGCGGGCCGGGTCACCGGGCGCCCTCGACGACCAGCGCCTCGCGCAGCCGCCGCCGCGGCTCCTCGTCCCCCGGGCCCTGCAGCAGCACGGTCGCGTCGTCCAGGGTGAGGACGGCGCCGCTGCCGCGCGGGCGGGTCAGCGACTCGAACCGCCGCGCGGCGGCGTCCCGGTCGCCGGCGGAGGCGAACCGGTCGACGACGATGGTGGTCGCGTCATCGGGGCAGGACGCGGCAACCTCGTAGGCGCGCCCACCGAGGCTGGCGCCGGGCAGGTCGTGGTCGACGTCGGCGGCTTCGCAGATCCGCAGCCCCGCCGCCGTCACCGCGCGCTCGACCGCGTCGAGGGAGCCCGGGCCGAACGGCGCCCGGTCCCGGCCGGCCCACTGGACAACCGCGAGCGCGGCCAGCAGCGCCGTCAGCACGACCGCCGTCCCGAGGACCGCGTGCCGGCGCGCGGCGGACGCCCCGGGCTCCGCCGTCATGGTGTCCCGCTGGCCGGTGCGCCGGTCCGGAGGCGCGGCAGGACCTCGGTGGCGAAGAGCTCGTCGGACATCGCGAGGAGGTCCGGGTCGGCGTCCCGGGAGCCGGGGACCACGACGATGCGGTCCAACCCGAGGTTGATCAGCTCCTGCAGGCGGGCGACGCAGTGCTCCGGCGTGCCGGCCACGGCGAAGCGGTCGAGGAAGGCGTCGGGGAGGGAGGTGGCGTGGCCGGCCGTGGTCAGCCCGTGGGCGGCCTCGTCGTAGGCCGCGCGGACCCCGGCCACCACGGGGCGGTCGTCCTCCGGGACGACGTCCATCGGCCCCTCGGCGACGACGTGGACGAAGATCGCGGCACTGCCGCGGACCAGGTGCCGCGCGACCGCGGCGTCCGGGTGCACGGCGACGTTGACGAAGGCACCGAGCGAGGGCCGTGCTCCCGTGCCCCGGACGGCGTCCCGCGCGTGGGCGACCGCCCAGGACACCCGCTGTGGATCGGCCCCGACGGTGAGGTCGACCCGCCCGCACCGCCGGGCCGCGAGGGCGATGGTCGCCGGGCCCGTCGCGGCCACGGACACCGGGACCTCCCCCGGGTGGAAGGCGTCGATCCAGGCCATGCGCGCTGTGCCCCCTCCGGCGACGGGCACGGCCTCGCCGCGGAGGAGCGCCTGGAGCGAGACGAGTCCCTGCTCGAGCTCCGCGGTCGTGGCCGGGAGCAGGCCCACCTGTCGTACTGCGGAGTCACCCCGGCCGAGGACGACCGCGGCCCGGCCGCCCGACTCGATCTGCAGCGTCGCCACGGCGGCCGCCGTCACGGCCGGGTGGCGGGTCACCGGGTTGGTGACGGCGGGGCCCAGGCGCAACCGCCGGGTCTCCCGGGCGGCCAGCGCCAGTTCGACGTAGGGGTCGCCGACGAGTTGCTCGCTGTCGGCCAGGAAGAGGCCGTCGAACCCCCAGGCCTCCGCCTGCACCGCGCGGCCCACGGCCCGGCGTGGGACCGGGAACCCGTGGAGCCAGAACTCGCACCCGGTCCGATCCCGATCCGCCCCGTTCACGCCGCCCGCCCCTGAGGGTCCGACGGCGACGGCACCCCGCCGACGGCCCGGGGCACCAGCAGTGACCCCAGCCCCGGAACGGCGAGGAAGCCCTCTGCGCCGGCGTAGCGCAGCCCCACCCGCGGGAGGTCCGCGCGGCGGCGGACGGCGAGGACGCGGGGGAGCCACTCCGGGTCGAAGCGCGCGTTGAAGTCCCGCAGCGACCGGATCTGGAAGTACGGGTTGAGCACCCCGACCGCCCAGCGCGCTGCCCGTTGACCGGTCGTGAACGGCACGTCGTCGGCGAACAGCCGGCCCCACATCGCGAAGTTCATCGACAGCCGTGCCACGCCCCGGGAGCCGAGGGCGGTGGCCGTCTCCGCGATGAGGAACTCGGTCATGCCGTTGGGCGCGTCCGGGTCGTGGCGCATGAGGTCGAGCGTGTAGCCGAAGGAGGGACCGTACGCGGGCACCAGCCGCAGGAAGCCGCCCGGCACGCCACGATCGTCGAGCGCGACGCAGAGGAGGAACTGCGGGTCCGCGCCCGCGCCGCGCACGTCCTGGGACAGCGTCATCGTGAACCCTCGCTCCGGGTTCTTGCCCCGCCAGCGGGCGCTGATCGCGTTGAGCTGGTCGACCAGCGCCGGCGGTGCATCGGCCTCGGCGAGCAGCCGGAACCGGTGGGTGCGGCCCACCCTCCGCACGGCGGCCCGCAGGCCCTTGTGCGCCGGACCCTCGAGCATCGGCCGCTGGCAGTCGATGACCGCCTCGTCACCGAGGTAGACGGAGGTGAACCCGCGCGAGGAGTACAGCGGCATGCTCGCCTCGCGCACGGCCAGCAGTGCCGGGGTCCAGGCCCGTTCCTCGCACATCGTGAGGAACTCGTCGAGGACCCGCACCACCGACTCCTGGGCCCCCACGGGGTCGCCGGACACCAGCGCGTAGCCGCCGAGATAGGTGTAGGCGAGGAAGGCCTCACCGTCGCTGGAGAAGAAGAAGCTCTTGTCATCGCGCAACGAGAAATAGGCCAGCGTGTCCCAACCGTAGGTGTGCACCAGGCGTGAGGCGTGCTGCCAGTCGTCCTCGGTGTGCGGGCGGCGGGCGGCCAGTGGCCGCAGCAGCAGCACGCCGAGGACGGCCAGCCCGGCCACGCCCAGGGCGAGGAGGGCGGCCGGGAGGAAGGAGGAGAGGAACGCCGACCGGTAGGTGTAGGGCCCGTCGACGCCTACCAGCCCGCCGAGCACCGTCTCCAGCGCACCCCCCACGGTGAGGCCGGGCTCGACGCGGGACCGCTCGACCCACAGCGTGGTCAGGCCGAAGAGCAGGACGCCGCCCAGGTACAGCGGCAGGACGTGCAGCAGCCGCAGCAGCGACGGCGGGTCGCCGGGTGCGCGGAACGCCGACCGCGTCGCCACCAGCGCGACCAGCATCGCCACGCACACGGCGACGGCGACCGGGTGCGGGCCCTTGACCGCGTGCGCGACCGTCCCGACCGCGAACGACGCGACGACCACCTGCCAGGCGCGGTGCTTGCGCCGGGCGAGCTGGTGCGCCAGCAGGAGGAGCAGCAGCCCGACCACGACGGAGGCCACCGAGCCGGCGACGGGGACCCACAGCGGGTCGACGTCGACCGCCCCGCCCCCGAGCCGGTCGTGCACCACCGGGAGGCGGACGGCGAGCTGCAGGACGCCGCACAGCGCGGTCAGTCCTGCGAGCAGCCGGACGGCCAGCGGCTGCGCCCCCGCAGGGGCCGGCGGAGCGGGGACGGCGTGCGCCGAGGGAGCGAGGTCGGGGAGGGCGACCACCGAGGCGCCGGTGCCGGTGGCGCTCCCCGACGGGAGCGCGGTGGGCGGCACGAGGGGCCGCGGCGCACCGCGGGGGCCGCCGCCGGGCGGCGGGCCGGACTCGGGGCGCAGCGTGGGGAAGAGGATGACCTCGCGGATGGAGTCGACGCTGGCCAGCAGCATTACCAGGCGGTCGATGCCGATGCCCAGGCCGCCGGTACAGGGCATCCCGCGCTCGAGGGCCCGCACGTAGTCCAGGTCCACGTCGCCGGCCTCGGGGTCCCCGTGTTCCTTGGCGCGCGCCTCGGCCTCGAAGGCGGCCAGCTGCTCGACGGCGTCGTTCTGCTCGGAGTAGGCGTTGCACAGCTCGAATCCGGCGACGATCAGCTCGAAGCGCTCGACATAGGCGGGGTCGTCGCGGTGCGTGCGGGCCAGGGGTGAGACCTCGCGCGGATAGTCGACGCAGAAGACCGGCCCGACGATCGAGTGCTGCACGCGCTCGTCGTAGACCTCCTTCATCAGGCGTCCGGGACCCCAACCGGCCTCGTACGGGATGCCCAGCCGGTCGAGCACGGCTCGGGCCTCCTCGACCGGCATGGCCGGGTGCATGGTGGCGCCGGTGACCTCGGTGATCATGTCGGCGAAGCGCCGGCGGGGCCACGGCGTGGCACCGAGGTCGATGTCGTGCCCGCCGTAGTGGACGGTGAGGTCGTCGCCGAGCGCGGCATGGGCGGCGTCGGTGACCATGCCCTCGACCAGGTCCATCATGTCCGTGTAGTCGGCGAAGGCCTGGTAGGCCTCCAGCATCGTGAACTCCGGGTTGTGCCGGGTGTCGATGCCCTCGTTGCGAAACACCCGGCCGATCTCGAAGACCCGCTCCATGCCGCCGACGATCAGCCGCTTGAGGTGCAGCTCGAGCGCGATCCGCAGGTAGAGGTCGAGGTCGAGCGCGTTGTGGTGGGTGACGAACGGCCGGGCGCTGGCGCCGCCCTGGATGCTCTGCAGCACCGGCCCCTCGACCTCGGTGAAGCCGCGGTCCTCGAGGTGCCGCCGGATGGCCCGGACGGCGGTGTGCCGGATCCGGAAGACCTCTCGGGTCCGCTCGTTGACCTCCAGGTCGGCGTACCGCTGCCGGTAGCGGGTCTCGACGTCGGTCAGCCCCCCGTGCTTGGCCAGCGGCTCGACCAGCGCCTTGCCCAGGACGGCGAAGTCCTCGACGCACACCGACAGCTCCCCGCGGCGGGTCCGCATCACCGTCCCCTCCACGCCGACCCAGTCGCCCCGGTCGACGTCGTCGAACTCCGTGTGCCGGGCGGCGCCGAGCACGGAGGAGTCGACGAACAACTGGACGGCGCCGGTGCGGTCGCGCAGCGCGGCGAAGGTGAGGTGCCCCTGCCGGCGGACCAGCTCGAGGCGGCCTGCGACCCGCACGCGGTCGGTCGTCCGCTCGTCGGGGTCGAGGCCGGTGTACCCGTCATGGATGCCCGCGGCGGTGGCGTCGGTGGGGTAGCGGTAGGGGAGCGCGCCCCGGGTGTGCAGGGCCCGCAGCTTCTCGAGGCGGTGTGCGCGCCGGTCGCCGTGTCCTCCGGCGGAGTCGGTCCCGCTGACCATCGCGCCACCGTAGGGACCGGCGAGGGCACGTTCGCCGGGCTCGGCGGCGTCCTCCGGATGCCGGGGGACGGGCACCGGTGCGTCGCTGCGGAGCCGAGGTGTGGGCTCGCTGCCCGTGCCGGACGACGGCCGGTCAGTGGTCATCGAGGGCCTCCGGCTGGGTCCGGTCCGGGTAGGTGAGCTCCCCGCACCCCAGGATGCGCCCGTCGCGGAACCGGGCCAGGAGGACGACCTCGACGTGCGACACGGGCCCCTCCGGGCCGGGTGATCGTGCTCCACAACCGCTCGTTGAGGTGGTCCCTCTCCTCGGCCACGGCCATCGACAGGGTCCTGGCCGGCTGGCCGTCGTGGTCTTCGGCGGGTGAGTGCAGTCGTGCGGGCCGGGCCATCGGTCGTCCTCCCTCGGGCGGTGCGGGCCGGGACGCGGCGGGTGCCGCGGACGACCGGACTGTGCTGCCCCGGGCTCCAAGGCCGCTCCAACGGCGGCGCTCCGGATCTGCCACCTGTTGCCGGCGCGGACGTCGACTGCGCCGTCCTGCAGTGCGTCGCGCTCACCGTCGACGACGGACCGGCCGGCACGCCGGACAACTGCTCGACGACCTGCGGGCGGGCGGCGTTCGCGCGGCCTCCTCCGTCGGGCGGAACGTGGAGCGCGGTTGAAGCGCCCGCGGACATCGTGGCCTCACCCGGAGCCCACACCCCGACCAGGAGCACGACATGACCGACCAGTCCGCAGCCCACCCGGCCGACGACGCCGACGCCCTCCAGCCTGCTCCCAGCGACGGCGCCACGGCGTGCGCGGCTGTGCTGGGCGCTCCCGGTGCAGACCGCTCCGGCGTGGTCGAAGAGCTGAGGGGCGTCGTCGCCGGACCGGTGCTCACTCTGGCTGACGAACGCACCGGGCCGGCCGTCCCCGCCAGCGCCGTCGCGGTCGGGGTGGAGAAGCTCGTCGAGAGCCTGGGCATCACCTGGCTGAGCAAGTCGCAGGTCAGTGAGATGGCCAAGGAGCTCGATGGCCAGATGGCGGACTTCCGGCACCGCCGCTGGATTCCGGCCCCTACACCTTCGTCGCCGCCGAGGCGCTGGTGCTCAAGGTCCGCGAGGGCGGCCGGGTGGTCAACGTGCACGCCCTGGTCGCCACCGGCGTCAACGCCGACGGGCACCGGGAAATCCTCGGCCTGCAGGTCACCAGCGCCGAGGACGGCGCCGGCTGGCTGGCCTTCTTCCGCGACCTGACCGCCCGCGGCCTCACCGGAGTCCAGTTGGTCACCTCCGATGCCCACCGCGGACTGGTCGAGGCCATCGGCGCCACCCTGCCCGGAGCCGGCTGGCAGCGCTGCAGGACGCATTACGCGGCGAACCTGATGGCGGTCTGCCCGAAGGTGTCCTGGCCGTGGGTGCGGGCGCTGCTGCACTCGGTCTATGACCAGTCCGACGCCGCATCGGTGCACGCCCAGTTCGACCGCGTCCTTGATGCCCTGGCCGACAAGCTGCCTCGTGTGGCTGAGCACCTCGAGGCCGTCCGCGCCGACGTGCTGGCCTTCACCGCCTTTCCCAAGGCGGTCTGGCGGCAGATCTGGTCGAATAACCCCTCCGAGCGGCTCGACCGCGAGATCCGCCGCCGCACCGACGTGGTCGGCATCTTTCCCGACCGCGACGCCCCTGATCCGCCTGGTCGGTGCCGTGCTGGCCGAGCAGCACGACGAATGGATCGAAGGCCGTCGCTACCTCGGCCTCGACGTGCTCACCCGCTGCCGCATTCGACCCATCACCGGCCACGACACCGACTCCGCTACCGAGGAGGTGACCATTCCGGCGCTCAGCGCCTGACCGACAAGGAAGATCACGCGGAAGCCGTCACACACCACGCCACCAGACTTGACCCGACTACGATCGGGGCAGCCCGGCCCAGCGTTCCCAGCGTTCACAGGACGTTTCAGGGGAGTCTCTTCGGCGGCATGAGCTCATCGACAAGCCTGGCCGCGCATCGAGGACCTGCTTCCCGAGCATGATCGACGCAACGGCAGGCGGCGGGGTCACTGGCAGGTGATCAACAAGATTCGCTGGGCGCTGGCCACTGGTTTGCACGGATGAACCTCCACTGATACACCAACCAAGACTCTCGACGTGGGGGATGCAACTGATGATCGGTTTCTTGTTCGCCGTGCTCACGGCTCTTGTTCTGCTGGCGGCTGGCTTTCTGCTCGGGGTGTTCTGGCTGCATGAAGAGCACGCTCGGCTGACCGTGTTGCGTAAGGAGGTCGAGCAGAAGTCCTCGACCATGCAGCAGCTGGTTCATCCCCTGAATGCCGACTTCACGTCGCGCGGCGGGGTGTCGTCGACCGGCCGCCACCAACAGTCGACAGGTGATGAGATCCCGATGTCCTGAGCGCGGTTGCACGTCCCCGGGCACGGGGAGAACGGGGATCACCGCGAGGGAGCAACGCGGGGACGGACCGACACCGGGACGGACGACAGCCGCGACACCGGGACCGCTGACCTGGCCGTTGGGGGGAGTCAACTCAGCGTAGGTGTCACGCGTGGGTGTCTGTACTGGTCGGCCCGGTCACGGCATCGTGGCCGCACGGCCGCCCGCTTCCTCGGCGGCACGGCGGAAGGGGAGCAGCATGACCCAGCGGCGCATTCGGACGGTGCTGGCGGCTGTTCTCATGACCGGGGCGCTCGGCACCGGCTGGGCGTCCAGCGCACCGTCAGCGGATGGCGGTTCGCCGGTGGCTGGGTGCCGATGGTACGGCGGCTGCCACGCCCGCTGAGTCGCCCGACCGCCCCGGCAACGGCGTCATAGCCGCCTGAGCATGCCCACGCCCATGGAGTTCGAGAACCGACAACTGATCATCGGCGCCTAACCAATCCAGCCCGCCGACTCCACGGAACCCGGGGCGCAACAAAGCGTCCATTGAAGCTGGGGCGATTTACCTGTTGATGGCGTGTTCCTTCGTAAACAATTGTTCGGTCCAGTCGAGGTGGTGGGTCAATGCCCTGCCAATTACGCCAGGTCCGCCTACGCTCCTCGTACCGCATCGTGGGCCAGTCAAGCGCTCCAAAAGGGCGATCCAAGGGTCGAGGACCGGAAGCGCTCGTCGTTGACATGGTCCCGGGAAGGAAGCATGTGAGGATCGGCGCTCCCAACTCTGGGCTTCTTGGGCAGGCACTTGTAGGCGGCATCAGTTTTCTCGGCCTAGCCATTGTCGTACGCGCATTTTCGGCCGAGGCGATCGATTTTGTTGTGTATCGGGCTGGCGGTGCGGCGGTGCTGTTCAGCACTCCACTGTACGATGGACCAGTTTTTCAGGACGTGAGCTTCGTGTACACGCCATTCGCGGCGTTGTTGTTCACTCCCTTCGCATTGCTACCCGCTGTTGTCGCCCAGGCCACTTGGGTTGTGGCCAACTACGCGCTGCTGGTTTTCGTCGCGTGGCGTTCGTGGCAGTCGATCGCCGAGCTGCGCGGACGTGTGCTCATCGCAGCGGTGGTGCTGACCGCCTCAGTAATCATGCTGACGGAGGCGGTACGCACGAACTTTTACGTCGGTCAGATCAATCTTGTGCTGCTTGCACTGGTGGTGGCGGATCTGATGGGGTCGGACGGTCGTCGGACGCGCGGCATCGGAGTTGGCATTGCGGCGGGTATCAAGCTGACACCTCTATTCTTTGTGCTCTACCTGCTCGCCCTGCGGCAATTTCGGGCAGCCGCGGTGGCTGCCGGAACTTTTGCGGGGACGATCCTGATAGGGTTCGCACTGCTGCCCGGCGATTCCATGAAATACTGGTTGAAGGGCGCCTTCGCCGATTCCGGCCGAATCTACGCGGACCTCAGGTCGACACACAACCAGTCGATACGCGGATTGGTGTTGCGCTCCGGTCTCTCGGAGACGGGGGTGCTGTGGGTGTGGGGCACTCTCGCGACCGTGGTCGGAGCCATTGCCCTGATCATCGCGGCGCGGGCGACACGGCGCGGTCAGCGTCTACTGGGTATCACGATGTGCGGGGCGTGCGCCGCGGCGATATCACCATGGTCGTGGGGCCATCACTGGGTGTGGATACTCCCGCTGGCTGTGATAGCCATCCACCGGGTGGTCGTCTCGGCCGGTCGCACTCCGTGGGTGGTGATTTGCTTGCTGCTACCGCTGACGTTTCCCTGGGTGCTTGCACTGGCTGATCCGCCGGACGCCGCGGGCCCTGCGGTGCTGCACTCAGGTCCCGCAGCGCTGTTCATAGGGAACCTGTACGTGTTGATTTTTCTGGCCACCTTGATCATCAGTTCCTGGAATACCCAAGCTGACGCTCCGTTGTCAACCGGAGAGGCCTTTGATGTCAGGCCAACTGAACCGCCCGGGGATTAACGACCATTAACGGCGGGAGTTCCGTAGCCTGCTGACAGCCAGCGCGGCGCGCCCTATCCCAGAACCATGAGGTACGCCCAAGGTGGCGGGTGACCGCTGAGGAGTGCACCCGGCGGGAACGGGTGCGACTGGAAGCCGCGGAGTGGATCGAGGAGGGCGCCACCGACCGAGAGGTGGCGACCCGGTTCCGGGTGACCCGGATGTCGGCCAACCGCTGGCGGCGCGCGCTGGCCGCCGGCGGTCGCCCAGTGCTGGCCTCGAAGGGGCCGGGCGAGTCGCGCTGCGGGCTGAGACCCGCCCAGCTCGACGAGCTGCGGGTGCTCGACGCCGGCTCGGCCGCCTGGGGCTGGGCCGATCAGTGCTGAACCGCCCCGGCATTGATGGAGCCTTTGGGGTGCCCCCGGGCCGGTTCAGGTCGCGGGCCAGCCTGGACAGCGTCAGTGCCCGGGCGAAAGGGGTGCGCTGACCGCGGCTACTCGCGCGTGAGCCGGCGCGGCGGCGCGGACGAAGGCGAGCGGCGGCGCGGTACTGGCCATGGCCAGCCGAAAGTTCGGTGCCCCGCTGCCCAGCAGCGCCAGAACTGCTCAAACCTGCCATCAGGCAGACCCGGCGGAGCTGGCGAGCGGGTCGCTCCGCTGCTGCTGCCGAAGCCCCGCCCTCACGGCCATCCGCACTCCTAACTGCTCGATGTGCGCGTGATGGCCGCGGTGTGGACGTTGGTGCGGTCAGACGAGGCGACCGGCAGCCCTCCTCGGGTGAGGATCCGGCAACAGGCCGTGCTTGCCACGCAGACAGGACGTCCTCGCAGGGGCTGATCATGCAGACCCGGCTCGTCCGGGCGCCGACCTGCTCGACCATTCCGAGCATGCGCGGGGCAGGATGTTCACCGAGACACGCAGACTCGGCGACAAACGCGGCCCGCCGCCTATCGCCGCACGAGGCGCGGTCGGCCTCGAAGAAGCTGCTCCGGCCGCTGCTGACCGTGGTCATCACCTTGCTGACCACCGCATGCTCACCCGGCGGTCCTGCCGTCCCGTCCGCGGGTCAGGGTTCGACGGCTAACACCTCGACCGGTGCGTCCGCCGACCAGGCGACGCCCAGCGCCGGGGCCCGGAAGCCTGAGGATCAGCCCGCGATCGTGGAGGTCAGTGCCGTCGGCGACGTCATCATGGGGGCGACGCCAGAGCTGCCTCCCGACAATGGACGTCACTTGTTCGATGCCGTCGCCGACCGGCTCACCGGAGACGTCGTGCTGGCCAACCTGGACCAGGCCCTCACCGACATCGCGACGTCGACCAAGTGCGGCGCGAACAGCAGTGACTGCTTCGCCTTCCGAACTCCACCGTCGTATGCAGGATGGCTCCGCGAGGCCGGGTTCACCGTCCTCAACCTGGCGAACAACCACTCGCACGACTTCGGTGACGCCGGCCTGCGCGACTCGCAGGCGGCGCTGACGGCGGAGGGTCTGCAGTACACCGGCATGCCCGAACAGGTGACCCTTCAGGACATCGGGTCCCTGCGAGTGGCGATCCTCGGCTTCGCCCCCTACGGCTGGGCCCAGAGCCTGCTCGACATCCCCGCCGCACAGCAGCTCGTCGGGCAGGCCGCCGAGCAGGCCGATGTGGTCTTGGTCACCATCCACGCCGGCGCGGAAGGTGCAGACCAGACCCACGTCCGCCCAGGCCCCGAGATCTTCCTCGGCGAGAACCGAGGGGACGCCATGGCCTTCGCCCGTGCGGTGATCGACGCCGGCGCGGACGCGGTCCTGGGTGCCGGTCCACACGTGCTGCGGGGTATGGAGTGGTACCGCGGACGGCTGATCGCCTACAGCATGGGCAACTTCACCGGCTACCGCACCCTCTCCAACGACGGCCCGGCGGGCATCGGCGGCATCGTCACGCTACGGCTGGCAGCGGATGGGACCTGGCACTCCGGCCAGCTGGTCAGCACCGTGATGGTCGACCCAGGACTCGCCCAGCTCGACCCCGCCCAGCAAGCACTGGGCTTGGTGCGAGACCTGTCCCGCGCCGACTTCGGCGCCTGCGGCGTGGACCTCACCACCACCGGCGAGCTGAGCGCGCCCACCTGCTGACACCCGGGCCCGCCCTCCAGGCGTCGCGGGCTTGTCGACGAGGCGGTGCACGACCCAGCCACGTCTCGGGTGCTCCCAAAGTCCCCTCCTGAATGCTGCAACGCCCTGCCGTCGCGTGCAGGGGACCGCCCCTCGACCTCTACCAGACCCGGGACAACTTGTCCGGATCGTCACCCCGCGATTTGTCACGAATCGATAACGCACCTACCGTGTCTGCGTCCGGCCGGTCGTGTCGTCCTCCACCGGACCCACCCGCCGAGCCAGGCTCTGAACCGCCCCGGGATTGATGGAGGCTTCCAACCACCGAAGGATGGAAGTCATGGCGGCACCGAGGGAGTACCCCGACGAGCTGCGTGAGCGGGCGATCCGCTTCGCGCTCGATCTGGTGCAGGGGCCGGAGAAGCTGAGCGTCAACGCCGCGTGCAAGCGGGTCGGTGAGCAGCTGGGGATCGTGCCGGACTCGCTACGCAACTGGGTGCAGCAGGCGCGCATCGACGCCGGCGGCGCGCCGGGCCTGATGAGTGATGAGCGGGCACGGCTGGCCGAGCTGGAGCGGGAGAACCGGGAGCTGCGCCGGGCGAACGCGATCCTCAAGAGCGCGTCGGCTTTCTTCGCGGCCGAGCTCGACCGGCCCTCTCAGCGCTGATCGGCTTCATCGACCAGCATCGTCAGGAGTTCGGGGTCGAGCCGATCTGCCGCGCCCTCACCGAGGCCGGCGCGAAGATCGCCCCGAGCACCTACTACGCCGCCCGGACCCGACCCCGGTCGGACCGGACGGTCCGCGACGCGCAGCTCAAGGCCGAGATCGTGCGGGTGCACGAGGCCAACCTGGGCGTCTATGGCGCCCGTAAGGTCTGGCGGGCGCTGCACCGGGAGGGCATTCCGGTCGCCCGCTGCCGCGTCGAGCGGCTGATGCGCGAGCTGGGACTGGCCGGCGCGGTCCGCGGCAAGGTCAAGCGCACCACCGTGCCCGCCGCGGTGGCCGCCCGCCCCGGTGACCTGGTCGACCGGACCTTCAGCGCCCCGGCGCCGAACCGGTTGTGGGTGGCCGACCTGACCTACGTGGTGACCTGGTCGGGATTCGTCTACGTCGCCTTCGTCATGGACGTGTTCTCCCGCCGCATCGTCGGCTGGCGCGCCTCCACCTCGCTGCGCACCGACCTGGCCCTCGACGCCCTCGAGCAGGGCTTGTGGACCCGGGCTCGAGAAGAGCGGGACGTGACCGGCCTCGTGCACCACTCCGACCGTGGCGTGCAGTACCTCGCGATTCGCTACACCGAGCGCCTCGACGCAGCCGGCGCCCTCCGCTCGGTGGGCAGCAAGGGCGACAGCTAAGACAACGCCGCCGCCGTGTCCCTCATCGGGCTCTACAAGATCGAGCTGATCCGCCGCCGCGGCCCCTGGCGCGGCCTCGACGACGTCGAGCTGGCCACCCTGGAGTACGTCGACTGGTTCAACCACCGACGTCTTCACAGCGCCTGCGGCGACATCCCACCGGTCGAGTTTGAGGACGCCTACTACCGTTCGATCGCTGGCCTCACTGAGGATCTCCCGGCAGAACCGAGCCTCCACTGAACCTGGGGCGGTTCAGTCGAGGCTGGCCCGGGATCAGTCCAGCTGCCCGCGCTCGCCGAGCTGGTCGAGGACCGCGGTGTGCAGCCGGTCGAAAACGCCCGCCTCGGCCCACTCATGCATCCGGCGCCAGCAGGTCCAGCCCGACCCGTAGCCGAGCTCGCTTAGCAGCTTGGCCCAGCCGATGTCGGTGGAGAGCACAAAGGCGATGCCCTCGAGCACGTCGCGGTCTGAGGTTCGTGGACGTCCCGTCCGGCCGTGGATGGCCGGGCGGCGCGGTGGGATCAGCGGCTCGACCAGCGCCCACAGCTCCCCACTGATCAGCCGCTGCGGCGGGGAAGACGCTGGCGACGACATGCCCGCACTTTCGCCGAGGCATCACCGACCGAGAGAGCCCGATGACCTACTTCCGCAACGTCTCGTAACGCGGGCCGTGTGCGCCGCCGAACCTGGGGGGCAGGGCAGATGGCCCTCACGACGTCGACCTCCTGCACCGAATGTCGCTGGTAGTCCGACCTGTGCCGTTCCGTGCGTCTGGGCGTTGCCGTCTGGATGCGGCCCGGGAGCTACTGCTCACCCGCCACCGGCTCACCGAGCGGCGCGGCTTCGCCGACCTGCTCCCCGACGATCACGGGGTCTGGACGCCAAGTCGTCACCCCTGTCAGGCGTCACGGAGTCGCTCTCCCGTTCCTCCGCCCATGACGGTCACGAGGAACGGGAGTTCCACCACGGGAGAGCGTTCACGAGGTCGGCGGCTGGTAGTTCGGCTGCACCTGGCCCGCCGCGTCGACCTCCTCGGGGGTCATGAGGACGACGGTGCGCACGCTGACAGCGCCACTGCCGTTCACCGCGAGCGCGATGGCGGTCGCCGTCCGGGCATCGGGCAGCTCGACGATCGTGTAGACGTCGTCGGACCCGAACGCGAAGTCGAAGCTCTCCACCCGACCGCCCAGGTCCGAGACCATCGTCTCGATGGCAGCCCGCCGAGCGGTGCCGCCTGCCGCGAGGACCGCCTTCGAGCCTTGCGGTGAGTAGTTGCCGATGAACAGGTAGCGAGGCACGGCGCCTCCTCACTCGGCCCCCGTGCAGGCGCGATGATCCCGCCGGTGACCGCCGGCGCCAACGAGAGCTGCAGCGGCGGAGCGGTCTCCGGCGTGCCGGCAACGGACGGTCAGACCGTTGGCCAGGCGGGGCCGCGCACCCCGAGCTGCCGTCCGTGCCCGACCTCCTCTTGGCGTAGATGTCCCTAGTGTGCGTCCGGACGGTTCCCGGCTCCGCCGCCGCCATTCCCCCTAGGCGCCTTCCGCTTGTGGAGACGTTGCGGGAGTGGGTTGTCGGGCTCCGTCCGTCCCGGGGGGTCCACGTCCCGGCGAGGGCGGGACGACCGGGGGGCCGGGAACGGAAAGCGGCTCCTGTCAAGCCTTCTCTATCTGGTCGTGGACAATTCGACCTAGCTCGTCGTCGGACGGCTCGATGTGAACGATGACCTGCGATGCAATCGGCGCCTTCGCTGCGGGGGCGCATGCAATCCCCACGTGATCAACGCTGGTGACCGCCAATCAGCAGTTGCTCGCTCACGCTAACAGCGTGGGGTTGTTCCCGCGCCGGCGCCTTTAAATGCGGGAACAACTTGAGACTAGCGATCGTCTCCTCGGTTGATTTTGTTGCCATGACCGCTTTCCGCGAAGAAGCAATCAGGCGGACGCCTGCTCTACGGTAGGACGTTCGTCCACTACCAGCCGGGCGGCATCCTGCAAGAACCCGGCGGCAGTGTCGTCGCTCATCGCGAGGGCGTCGAAATCCAGTAGGTCACACTCTGCCTGTTGTGCATCGCTGGCCATCGGCACCCATGCGACACGTGGTCCTCCACCATGAGGCAAGAGGCGATTCAGGCGGCGACTTCATGACCGCGCTTGACACACACGCACTACACGCGGACTGTGAGTCTCATGGCCACAAAGACCGTCGTCACGATGCATGACGACCTGACGGATGAACCTGCCGACACAACCTGAGCTTCGGCCTCGATGGTCGGGACTATGAGATCGACCTGACGGACACCAACGCCGAGGAACTGCATAAGGCGCTGGAAAAGTACATTGAGGCCGGTCGCAAGGTGGGCGGCGTGCGCGGGCGTCGCCGCGGTTCTGGCTCTGTCGGAGACGAGGACCCCAAGGCCGTGCGCGCTTGGGCTACTGCGAAGGGGTACGGGGTCTGCAATCGTGGGCGTGTCCCTGCTGCAGTAGTTGAGGCATACCGAGCGGCCGGCAACTAACCCGTACTGGAAGGGCATCTACGCACGGTGCGGAGCGCTGTCCGCGCCGCCCACCACCGTCACGGTCTCCCTGCACTGGAAGCATCCGAACTTGGCGTCATCAGTTCGGATCTCAGCGTGGTGCTTGGTGCAGACACGTATCCTGTCCTCACCACATCCACAGCTAGTGGTCGCGGTATAGCGGCCGAGGTTACGACAAGTGTGGATCTGGCATCGCGGTCTGGTGTCCGCCTGTTGAACTCGTGCCTTCATCCAGTCTGGGACAGAGACGATCTCGGTAACCACACTGCGGATGCCTCCGCAGGATGGGCAGTCCTTCATGTGCTGGGACTGGGGGCCAGCTCCGCGGCGGCCGCCGCCGTGTTCGGCACAGCGTAGGTGTTGCTCATCGCCGCAGCCGCAGGACACGTGGACGTTCCAGATGGCCGACCTTTCGCACCGGCTGCACCTGAGGGTCTCGGTGGCCATGGGGCAGTGTGCGGGGGTAGTCGTCCGGCGGTCCAGCAGTGTTGCCCGTTGCAGGTCTGCCTCCGGCTCACAAGAGGACCGACGAAGACGAGCGGACGCTGCGTTGGCAACGCGGCCAGCTGATCATTGTGCGCGACCATGGGCAGTGGCAGGAGTGGGTGCCCAGCGTGAATCGCGGGCCGGGCCCGACGTTGGTGCGCGCCTCCGCCGAGGTCGATGCGACCCCCAGCCCCGAGGGGACGACGGTCGTCATCCGGGCCTGCCGCCCCTTCTCACTCTCGCGGCGACCACCGAGGACTTCCCAGTTCCCGGCACGGGGCGCTATCACCTCCCCATGACGACGAGACGAGGATTCCTGCTGGGAGCCGGCGCGGGTGCGGCCGGGGTGGCGGTGGGCGCCGCCGGCGGCGTGCTCGTAGCGGGCGAGGACGACGCGGTGCGGCGCCGGGCGACCGCGCGTGCCGAGCAGCGCTTCCTCGAGGCTGGAGGCGCGGCGGACGAGGGCGAGGGGGTAGCTCGGCTCGGCACCCGCCGGGTGGTCTGGAACGCTACAGTCACCGAGCCGATCGCGGCGATCACCTTCGACGACGGGCCGACGCCGGAGTACACCCCGCGCATCCTCGACGCGCTGGACCGGGCGGGGGTCACCGCGACGTTCAACGTCATGGGCTGGAACGGCACCCACCACCCCGAGGTGCTGCGCGAGGTGGTGGCGGCCGGGCACGAGATCGGCAACCACACCTGGGACCACCGCGACCTGACCACGCTCACCCAGCAGGAGACGCGGGAGGAGCTGGTGCGTTGCAAGGACGAGATCGAGTCACTCCTCGGTCAGCCGTTCACCAGCTTCCGGCCACCGCGCGGCGAGCTGACCGGCTACGCGCTGCGCATCGCCGCCGAGCTCGGTTACGACACCTTCATCTGGTCGGTCACCCGGGGACCGGGAGACAAGAAGGAGGTTCCCGAGATCGGCGACTACATGGGACAGACGGTCGCGGCCGGTGACGTTCTGGGCCTGCACGACGGCATCGGCCGGGGCACGTTCGACCCGCAGGCCGCCTTCGCCGTGGCTCTGGCCCAGCGGCGCGAGCTGGAGGTGGAGGCGTTGCCGTCCGCGCTGCAGCAGATCACCGACCGCGGGATCACCCTGATCAGCGCCAACCGGCTACTCGAGCGCAGCGTGCCCGAGCCGGTCGGGGGCAGCGTCCCGCCGGTGCCGGACGGGAACTGAGCGGGCGTCAGACCCGGACGATCACCCCGCGGCGCAGTAGTGCGGCGCAGACCGCCCAGGTCACCACGACCGACAGCACCGGGTAGAGCCAGGCGGAGACGACCGCGCCGGCCACCGAGGTCACCCAGCCGTCGACCGCCGGCTGGACCGTGTGCGACAGGAGGGCGCGGAAAACGACCTCGGAGAACACGAACGCGACGATCGCATTGAGTCCCAGTACCTCCAACGGCCGGAACGGCCGCACCGCGCCGCGCTCGTCGACCAGCCAGTGCAGCAGGGCCAGCGCCAGCAGCGCGATCCCGCCGGTGACCAGCACGAACGACGGCGACCACAGCCGCTTGTTCAGCGGCACCACTGAGGCGAGCGCCAGCCCGGTGACCAGCAGGACGACACCACCGGCCGTCAGCCGGGTCAGCGCGGCCCGCCCGGCGCCGGACCGCAGCACCCGCCCGGCGAGCACGCCGAGGAAGACGGTGATCGCGCTGCCCAGGAAGCCGTGCGGCGCCTCGACGGAGAACGGGAGGCCGAGCGCGGCGTCGACGGCATGCCCCCACGACCGCTCGGGCTCGGCGCCCATGGTGACAGTGAGGACGCTCAGCGCGGCCAGTACCCCGGCGGCGCCGGGCACCTGCGCCGGGCGGGGCAACCGGAGCAGCAGCCAGCACAGCAGGTAGGCGCCGGCGATGTGGCCGAGCACGCCCACCCCGGCGGTGAGGGACCCGTACTTGGCCGCGACGATCAGCCAACCCAGGACGGCGAGCTTCACCACCCGGGTCAGCGCCGCGCCCGGCCGGTCGGCCCGCCGGGAGAACGGCACTGACACGCCCACAACCAGCAGGAAGACCGGAAAGACGACGTCGGCGAGTTGCAGCCCGTCCCACGCCGCGTGCTCCAGCTGGTCGGGGATCGCGCCGTTGCCGCGGTTGTCGACGAACAACATCCCGACGACGGCGAGGCCACGCAGCACGTCGACCCCACGCACCCGGGGGCGCGCCCGCTCCGGCGGCGCCGGCCGCGCGGACGGCGCGGCGGCCTCCGGGCGGGGTGCCACCGGATGGATCGTCATGCATCCACGCTAGTGCTCCGTAACTGATGTCTGCTGTCTCTCGCCGCGGCGTGGGTCGGTAGCCCTGGCGATGACGGTGCCGGGGTCCTTGGTCCAGGTCAACAGCCGGCAGCGGTCGTTCCAGGCGTCGACGAACCACTCAGTGGCGGCGATGAGGTCGGCGACGGTCGGGAGCTGCCGCGGCGCAGCGTCTAGCGGACGAGGTTCGGGACGAAGACCTCGACCAGGTTGAGTCAGCAGCCTGAGGTCGGCGTGACAGGGCGCGGTGGTCCGCGGAGAGGGCCAGCCTTGTGAGGGAGGCGGTCGACATATGACGTCCGTAAACCTTTCCTCGGCGCCGCTCAGATTATGTTCATGGCGCTGCGCCGGGTCGGCCCCCCTTTTGTCGCATCGGCGCGATCATCGGCGCTGCCTCGTCCTATCCCACTATCAGAACGGCCGAACCACATGAGCAACGCGGAGCGCAAGCCGTTACTGGGAATGGCTACTGAAGTTTCTTCGGGGGCAGGAGGATCCGCACGGTGTCGTCGTGGTCGGTGGTGAGCGCGGGGATCGCCGGAGTAGCGTCGATGGCCCCGGGTGCCTGGTCCGCGGCCAACAGGTGCATCAGCTCACGCGCCAGCTCGTCGGGGTTCCGGTCATGTGCTGCGGCCGTGGCGCGGATGGCGTCGGCTTGGATCGCCGTCAGCTCGTTCAGCACGGGCACGAAAGTCTCTCGGATTGGAGGAGCGTGCGCCAGCACTGCCGGCGCGCTCAGTGGTGGTGCTGAGCGGTCACGCCGCAACCCACTCCGCCGGTGTCGGTGCAGTCGGGAGGGAACGCCGTCGAGGTGTCCTCGTCGGCTATCCGCGGAGGAGGGCATCGCGGGCCTGCTGCCACTCGTCGATGATGGCCGCGAGGCGGGCGGTGGCGTGCTGGTGGATCTGCTCGGGAAGCGCCGGCGGGGAGGCATCGGCGGTGCCCTCGGGGTCGGCGGTCGCGTCGGGCGGCACCGCCCCGTCCTGGGCGCCGGGATCGGTGCTCATGCCGCACATGCTGGCGCCCGCCTGCGTGCGCGGCAATGCGCTCGCTGAGCAGCCCGGTGCCCGTACTCACCGGCCGGGCGTGAGGCGCCACCGTCATCCCGTGCCACCGGTCACGAGCCCCGGCCCGGCCGCGCTCGGCGTGGAGCGTCGCTACTCGCGCTCCTCGACCAGCGGCTGGGACCGCAACACCAAGCGGATGAGCTCATCGAGACCGACGGGCACCAGCCACACCTGGACGGCGGTGCCGCGCTCATCGACTCCGCGGTGAACCCGGCGGGCGCTGTCCCACTCCAGCGGTCCGGCCGTTGCCACGCGCAGCGGTCTTCTCGCCCTGCCGCTCGGCCAGCTCCCCGGCTCCGGTGGCCGACGAGCCATCCCGAGCACCTGCGGCTCGGCTCTCGAGCCGAAGGACGCAGCGACCACGACCACGCTCGCCGCCACGGCGGCGCGCGCTGAGACCGACGAGCGCGGCGCTGGCACGGGTACGGCTTCCTCCGCCCACCGCCCAGCCGCTCAGCCGCTCAGTCGCTCCTGCCTGGATCCTGACCGCGAGCATGCTGGGTGCGGCAAGCCAGCCCGGGCCCGGTCGACGTGCGGGCGAGCAGACCCCCGCCGGCTGCGTCGACCTGGCCGGAGCAGGCGGCGGCCACAGAAGCGAGCCCGAGACGACGGCTGGGCCGACTACGGATGCGGCCGCGATCAGGGCCAGGTCACACTGGTAGCCGATGTCACACGCTGCGTGGTCGACGACCGGTCCGCTCCCACCCTCACCGCTTGCGGCCTTCCCGCGCCGCGAACCTGCAGCGGCCACCCGGCGGCTCCTGCAGTTCCTACCGCCGCCCCGGCCGACCGCCCCGGCCGACCGCCCCGGCCGACCGGCTAGGCCGACCGACCAGGCCGACCAACCCAGCGCCGGCTGCCGGTGCAGCGCCGGCATCGGCTGGTGACCTGTGCACCGGCCAAGAGCTGAGGAGTTCGTCGTGGACCATCCGTCCATCCCGGCCGCGGTCGTCGCCGAAGCGGAGGTGTCCGGCGCGCCGCCGGGGCGCACGGCCCGCCTCATCCTCGATCTGGGCCCCGCCACTGACGAGGCCGCCGCGCTGGCTCGCGGCCTGGCCGGGAGCGTGCTGATCCAGGTCCAGGCGATGCTCACCGATCCGGCCATCGACCTGTCCGCCGACTCGCGCGGTGCGCTGGCCGCACTGGCCGGCGCGCTGGCCGAGCAGACCGACGATCGGGCCACCGTCACCTGGCTGAACACGCCGCTGGCGCGCGCCTGGCGCGCCCATCCGGCCGGGTGGGGGCGGTGAGGGATCCCGGCAGGAGCTGCCACGACGATCCATGGACCGTCGGCGCCGACCACCTGGCGCCGCGGCGCTGGTCCGGCGAGGTCGTGGAGATGCCAGCCGGTCGGCTGCATGCCGTCAGCGACGCCGGCTTGATCCTCGGCCGCGCCCTGTGTCTGGCCCCGGTGACCCTGCTGGACCCGCGCGACTGGCGCTGGCCCGATGACGGCGATGAGGACTGGCCGCTGTGCTGGATCTGCCTCACGCTGACCCACCCGCGGTCCTGACCCGGGATGGCCGGCCGCGCGATCAGCACAGTGAACCGCCCCGGCTGCAGTGGAGGTGGTGTGCCCCGCGTTTCATGGGGTCAGCGGGCTGAATTCGTCAGGCCCCGATGATCCGTTGACGTACACCTTGCCCTTTCGGGTCGGGTGTTCGGTGATGTCGGTGACCCACAGCTGATCGGGCCCTGGAGCGAGCAAAGCGCCGGTCGACCAGGTCGCCGGCGATGGTGTCCGGTCGCACCCGCACCCACCTCGGTCGGCCGGTGACGCCCCTGAGCCCGGCCCGGCGCATGAGCAGCTCCACGGTGCCGTGGGCGACGATCAGCCCACGGCCAAGGGTCAGCTCCGCGTGCACCCGGCGAAAACCATAGGTGCCCTTCGAGGCGGCGTGGATCTCGCGGATGGCGTCGATGAGCAATGCCTGGCGGATGCTGCGGGCCGACGGCGCCCGGGTCCGCCAGTCGTAGAAGCCTGACTCCGACACGTCCAGGACTCGGGCGGTCAGCTGCACCGAGTGGCCCTTGGCGGCCATCACCGCGATGGCCTCGAACCGCCGTTTGGGGGCACCACCTTCCCCAGTAGCTCGCTGGCTCGCCGGTGCACCGCTAGCTTGGCCTCCAGCTGGGCGATCCGCTGCTTGGCCGCCTGCAGCTCCGACGTCTCCGCCGAGGTCAGTCCCGGCTCGAGGCCCTTGTCGATGCGGTCCTGCCGGCGCCAGGTGTAGATCGTCTGATCCGAGATGCCCAGCGCTTTGACCACATCAGCGATTGGGCGCCCGGACTCCACCAGGTCGAGCACCCTGCGAGCTCCCGCCTGTGGTAACCAGTACATGCCCAACACTTCCTTTGTCGCGAACTATCAGCTGAAGCTGCGTCCCTGGCGAGCCATGACCTCGCACATCGGTCATGACTGCCCATCAGGGAGGCAGCTGTCCCGAGTGGGCAGCGCTGGCAGTGGCCACCCGGAAGTGCTGCCGACGCTGCCCGCTTGGTAAGCGCACCGCCCAGGAAAAGGAGGGCATCCGAACGGGGTCATTATGTGGCGGATTTGCGGTGATCGCAGTGGGTCGCTAGAACCACTGTGACGGCAACTCGACGCAATTGCTACTGCAAGTTCGAGACTGTTCATCACTGTCCGCCTGGCGGCTGCAACATTCAGTACGATTAATGCCCACCGCCTGTGGACAAGTCTGTGCCATCGTCCTCACCCAGACACAGCACCCTCAGGAGCCAAAAGGCAATCAGCCGGCCGCTGTTGTCTTCAACGGCTGCGCTGTAGTCGACCCCCTCGCGCGGCGGGTCGTCCTGCAGGACCGCGTCGGCGTGCATCCGCATCCGCGGGTAGCCACCATCAAGCAACAGCTCTCGGGGAGCGGGGGAGTCGCCGATCACCACGTAGGCGGCCTCATCGTCCGCGTCGGCGTACTCCTGCATGAGCACGTGCAGGTAGTTGGCAGCCAACCACCACTCATCGAAGCAGGCAGGCCGGCTGTCGGCCAGGTACCCAGGCGGGTTGTGGCCGACGTGGTAGCGGTCCCGGAGCTGGTCCATAGCACTCAGGCGGCAGCCTCCCGGACGGGTACGACAGTCTCGTCGCGGACAGCACACACGGGAGGCGCGCAAGAGCTAGGTTATTTGATAGTAGAGGGGTGTGTTCCATGCATATGCATGTTGATGAGGTTGGTGCGGGCTGGGGGTCCTGATCAGGCGATATGGAGTGCCAAAGCTTACGGCCGGCTTTCGCCCGTATGGCTGGCCGACCCTCTTATCATGGCATGACACATCGGGTGCACAAACACTCGTTCCTCGAGATATCCACTCAATCCCGGGCGTCTGCTGTATTCTCGCGCAGGTGGAGGAGCATCCCGGCGAAGCGTGCACCGATCCGGTCTTCTGCTTCCATCCGACGCGCGTGGAGATCGACATCCCGCACCTCTGGCTCCAAGCACTGGAACGGTGGATGGAGAAGCACGGCGTCGATGACCGGGATGCAGTCTTCGAGGCGCTGATCCGTTCGCTGACCTACCGGCCCCGCTCGATAGGTCTCCATGACGACCAGCTACGGGGTTGCCACGAGCTCCTGAGTCACCGCGTGAAGCAGCATGAGAAGCGAGGCCAGAACCGCAAGCCGTGAGCGGTACGCAACAAGGCGGGGAGTTGTGCGACGTGGCCGCTTGTCCTGGTCAGTCTGTGGCTCACCACCGGGGAAGCACAGGAGATGTCTGATCTCGCTGGCTGAGGCGCCTTGGGTCTTCGAGCACCACCTCTTCCCCGTGGAGAAGATCAACGAGGCTCTCAACGAAGGCCTTCCCGCGCGCCACGGCGGCTTCACCGACTTCATCGCTGCCCCCGAGCACGCTCCGGTCGCCTCAAGCTGATGGACCCGGCGGGGATGCGTCGTAGACGATGCATCCTCGCCGTACAGCGCAGCGCGGTCGCCCGGGTGATGTGGTCACTGGGCCGGCGCGGGCCCGCATGGTCCCGAATCGCCCATCGGCTGCCTGCCGTGACGGCTGGATCGAGTGGTCGCTCCCCCGAGTGCCCTGTCCGTGCAGCTCCGGACGGCGCTTGTTGGGACGCCTCCGGCACATCCGCTTCGGCGACATCGGGCGCCTGCTCCGCGGGAGGATCACTCAGCACCTGCACGCCCGTGGCGTGGAGAGCACCGTGTGCTACTCCGACCCGAGCTACGCGATCCGCAACGTGCCGGCCCACCCGTACGACAGCGCTACTGCCTCCGCCTGGCCCCAGGCGCGGTGCACGCGGCGATGGCGGGGCGCACGGAGGTCATCGTCGCCCGCCGGTGGTGCTGGTTCGTGCACGTGCCCATGCCGTTGGCGGTCAGCCGCCGCAACCATGTCGACCCGCTGGGCGATCTGTGGATGTCGGTGCTGGAGGCCACCGGGCGACCGGTGCGCTTCGAGTGAGCTGAGTTCCTGATCTGCACCGCACCTGGGACACGACCGGTCCGGGTACGGTGCCGCCGTCCTCGTCCGGGTGGCTGCCGAGATCGATGATCGGCCCCGTGACAAGGCAGGCCCTTACCGGCTGGGTCATGGGTGTCAGTCCGCCTCACACGCCCGGCTCACAGGGGACGGCGCCTCGCGCCACCGCATCGATGAGCCGCTGGTGGTCTTGCTCGGTCTGGTCGGCGTATGCGCGGGCGAACGCGCACAGGGCGCGGTCGACCTTGTCGGACCTGCCCAGGTAGCCGGCGATCATCGAAGCGCCGCTGGTGCGCGCGTGGCCCTTGGCCAGAAGTTGGCCACAGATCCCCGCGTAGTCGGCGAGGGCGCGGGGGTCGATGGCGTCCAGCGCGACGCTGCCCTTCATGTTGCGGAACTGGCGCACGTAGTACTGCCGCCCTCCGACGCTGGCCCAGCCGAGGAGGGGGTCGCTCACGGTCTGCAGTGCCTGCTGGTACTCCACCACCCGCTCGCCCTGGTGGGCGTGCCATGCGGAGTCGCCGTGCACGAACGGCGCGACGACGGAGCGCCGGGCCTGCTTGAGCTGCAGGAACAGCACGTCGTCCGGGTCGGACCCCTCGCACAGCACGACGTATGCCCGCAGCCCCACGCTGCCCACGCCGACCACCTTGTGGGCGATGTCGACGATCGTGTAGCCGCTGAGGATCCGGCGCCAGTGCGGGGCGAGCGTCGTCAGGTAGCCGTCGAGGGCCTCGGCGAGCTCGTCCGCCTCGGCGGCGCCCACCCTGGTGATCAGCGGTGGCTCCTCGACGATGCGCCGGCGTCCCTCGTGCTGCTCGGTGAAGCGGGGCAGTGCCCGGTCACTAGTCCGGGACCGTGCCTTCTTGGCGGCCCGATCCAGCTCTTGGCGCAGCGCCTTGTCGGCGGCGGCGTTCTGGAGCCGGTCGAGGTCCAGGCGCTGGAACGACCGCCACAGCAGCGGCTGGTCCGACAGCTCCCAGAGCTGGCTGCGGTACGAGGCCACGCAGGAGGTCGCGGCGTCGGCGCAGGAGTCCTCGCTCATGCCGTTCTGCCGTCCGGCGACCCAGACGCTCGCGACGAGGCGGCGCAGGTCCCACTCCCAGCTGCCCGGGTGAGCCTCGTCGAAGTCGTTGAGGTCGAGCACGAGTTCCCGCTCGGGGGAGCCGTAGAAGCCGATGTTGCCTACGTGCGCGTCGCCGCAGATGACCGGGGTGATGCCGGTGGCCGGCAGCCGGGCGAAGTCCTCGGCCATCACCACGGCGGCGCCGCGCAGGAAGCCGTACGGCGAGGCGACCATCCGCCCGATCCGTACCGGCACAAGCCAGCTGATCCGGCCAGCATGGGACTCCTCGAGCAGGTCGAGGACGTCGCGCCGGTCGGCAGAGGTGCTCCACTGCGACAGCGACGACCGCGGCACCTGCTGCCGCAGGCTGCGGCCCAGGGCGTACCGCTCTGCGCGGGGGGTGCTCCGGGTGCGCAAGGAGGCGTAGGCCTGCCCATCGGCGCTGGCCAGCGCAGCGGGGGCGTGCGGGCGGACGTCGGTCATTCGACCTCCCCGGCGGGCCCCGTGAGAAACCAGGCGAGCCGTCCGATCCTGGCACGGCCAGCGGTGCCGTGTGTCGCCCCGCGAGTTCGGCGCGTCGGTGACCGCGCGGATCTTCTCGCCGCCGCGCCGGCCTTGGAGTCGGCAGTCCTCCAGCGAGCGGAAGGTCCAGCGCGGTGGGTCAGGCGCTGCGGCGGTACAAGACAGATGTGGTCTGCCTGTTGAGGATCGCGTCAACGTAGCCCCCGTGGTGGCGGCTGGTCGGCGTCCGCGGCCTAGGTGAGGACGTCGGCGCCCGACCGGGCGGCTGGCCGGCGACGGCTTGCTGCCGGTGGCCTGGCTGCTGGCTGGGTGGCCTCCGCAGGCTGTTGAGCCCACCGACTACTGGCTCGCCGATCTGCCCGAGACCGCCCGTTGCCCGAGCTGGTCGGGCAGGCCGAGAGCCGTTGGCAGATCGAACAGGACTACCGCGAGCTCAGGACCGGCCTGGGCCTGGACTACTTCAAAGGCCGCGCCTTCGCCGGCTGGCACCGCCACGTCATCCTGGTCAGCGCCGCTCAGCTGTTCATCACCCTGCTGCGGACCGGCCCAGAAGCGCCCGTCTCGGTCTGAGTTCCCACGCCGTCCTGCGTGAGCTGCAGGCCCTGCTGGCCGCCTGGACCGGCATCTGCACCGTCTGCGGCAGCGAGCGCATCGACACCCGACCACGAGCGCCGACCTAAGGAAGCACTACTAGCGGGTCGGGGGCGGATCGTTCGGTGCCATCAGGGCTCCTATCGAGCGGAAGATGGTGTCGGAGGCGTTCGAGTAGTTGCCCTGGGCATCGAATGCGCCGGGAAGATAGGTCACAACCACCGCGATGGCGATCTCCTCGGACGGAAGGTATGCCTCTGTCGCGCCGTAGCCGCTCAGCAGCGGGTTCTGCACGAGCCACGATCCGGAGCGCACGACGCCGAGTCCGTAGTTGTACCCATTGACCTGCTGGCCGCAGCTGGGGGCGCAGGCGGGGTCGGGGTGTCCGAAGCCCAGCAGATTCGGATCGGTCATGGCGTGGTAGCTGGACTCCGACAGCAGCGAGCCGGTGCCCACCGCCACTGCGGTGGCGGCCATGTCGTCGATGGTCGTCGTCTGGTTGGCTCCGATGGGAGTTCCCCATTGGGTGTTCCAGAACGTCGCCTCTTCATAGAAGGCGGTCGTCGGCGGAATCCCGAGCGCTGCACGGCGCTCGGAGCTGTAGGAGTGCAGAACCGGGCTGGGAATGTCAGAGGTCTGCGTCTGCACGGTGTGGGTCAGCCCCATCGGGCCGAGCACCCTCTCGCTCAGGAGCACATCCAGCGGCTTACCGCCGATCTGGGCGAGGATCTCACCGAGGATCAGGAAGTTGGTGTGCGCGTAGCTCCAGTTCGTTCCGGGAGGAAAGTGCATGGGGCGGGAGAACGCGTAGTCCAGCCGCTCCTGGACCGTCCAGATGTGGAACGGGTCTGCGTTCCAGGCGGCCTCCCACGCCGGATCGGCCTCGTAGTCGGGGTAACCCGAGGTCTGGTTGGCCAGCATCTTCAGCGTGACCTGGTCCGCCGCGGGCAACTCCGGCATCCAGCGGTCGATCGTGTCGTCGAGCGTGACCTCGTGCTCATCGACGAACTGCAGGAGCAGCGTGCCCAGGTAGGAGAAGGCGACGGCGCCGTTGCGAAAGTGCATGTCGGTGGTCGCCGGCACCCCCTCCATCGACGTGCCGAACGCCTGTCTCGTCACGACCTGATCGCCCTGAGTGACCTTGACGATGACCGCGCGCAGGTGCCCGTCGGCCATCGCGCTCTGCACGATGTCCGCGATGGCTGCCGCCGACGACGGGGGCGGGGGGACGGTCGGGGTTGCCGGTCCAGCTGATGCCACCGTCGACAAGCCGAGCGACAGCGCCGCCAGGACGCATCCCACCACGGGAACGCGCTGACCCCAACCGACCCCGCGCCTGTTCCTGCGCATCCTCACGAGACCCTCTTTCCCGGCTCGATACCACCCGGCGTGGTAGCCGACCCTGAGCGAGATGGGCGGCCAGTGTTCCACTCGACGCCGCCGTGCAGCAGAGGTCTGAGCCGGATGATCGTCGAAGCTGTCGGACGTGGCCGAAAGTAGGGGGCGATCGGCTCCCACAGCCCGTCGGGCACGGATTCTTCGATCACTCACCAGGGCCTCGACGGGGCTGGCCACCGCGCACGGAGGGCGCACCGAGCTCATGGTGACACGGTCGCGATTTGCAACGGCACGTCGTTTCTGGTGCTGGTGACTTCGCACCTTCTATTGTGTCATGACGCTCTCAGCGCCGTGTCGCCCCGCGGATTGTGCGATCAGGCCGAACCGGAGGACAAGTGCCGTTGCAATACTGAAGCTGCAGCCAGGTCTGCTGCGCAAACCTGGCGAATGATGCCCTCGCGGAAGCGCTCGGCCACTCGTCCCAGACACTGAGGTGTTCTCAACGGATTGGCGGCTGACGCCGCCCTACGGCACTGAAGCAGCAGCTCGCCGGCGCGGGAGGTGTGTCGCAGCATGAGACGCGGGGCCCTGCGACTCAGGATCGGTTCTGCCTAAGGAATCGACCACAAGCGCGAGGACCCCGCGTGATCACCTACTCTGCCACGCTCGACGTTCCCGCCGACACCACCACGCTGCTGACCGACCTGCTCATCGCCGAACGTCGCCGCCGCGGCACCGGCATCGGTGCCCGCGCCACCACAGCCCGCACCCAGGCCATCCTGGTGCTGCGCTGGTTTCGGGAGGACACCGGCATGCCCACCCTGGCCCGCGACACCGGCATCTCGCCGGCCACCGGCTACCGCTACCTGCACGAAGGCATCGACGTACTCGCCGATCGAGCCCCCGACCTGCACTCCGCGCTCGAGCAGGGCAAAGCCGCCGGCTGGAGCCACGTCGTCCTCGACGGCACGCTCATCCGTACCGACCGCTGCCGGGTGAACAACCCCGAGTCCGGCCACGACCTGTGGTACTCGGGCAAGCACCGCGCCCACGGCGGCATCGTGCAGGTCATCTGCGACCCGGACGGCTTCCCGGTCGCGGTCTCCGATGTCCAGCCCGGCTCGATGCACGACCTCGCCGCCGCCCGGGCCACCGGCTTCCTCGGCGCGCTGCACGCCGCGGCCGCCCTCCTCGGGCTGCCCGCGCTGGCCGACAAGGGCTACGACGGAGCCGGGATCGGCGTGCACACGCCGGCCAAGGGCGCCCACCTGGCTCCCAGCACGGCCTGCCGCAACCGGCTGCTGACCCGGCTGCGCGCCGAAGGCGAGCGCGGCATCGCGCTGCTGAAGACCCGATGGAGGGCGCTACACCGTATTCGGCTGTGTCCTCAGCGAATCGGCGCCATCGTCGCGGCCGCACTTGTTCTGACCAGCGCCGAGCGGCCAATCCGTTGAGAAAACCTCACTCCCTGGCCCTGAAAGTGAGCACCTCCCGCAGGTTCGGAGCACTTCGTCTGTGGTCGACCGGCGCCCCGAACACGTTGTCGCCGCTGAGCTCCGCGAGTCGGTCGGCCAGGTGGTCGGCGACGGTGAACGCCGTCATGGGTCGCTCCCCGGGGGCTCGGGTGCGTCCGCGCCGGGGCGGCGGTCGGGCGGAACCCATGTGGTGAGGTCGCGCCAGGTCAGGTGGGGCCGGCCGCGGATCGGTGCCGGGCCGCCGGGCCGCGGGTGGCCGAGGCACACGACGAGTTCGGGGACCCAGCTCTCAGGCAGGCGGAGGGCGACGGCAACCGCGGCGCGACTGAACGAGGTCACCGGCCCGGCCCCGATGCCGATCGCGTGCGCGGCCAGCATGAGAGTCGCCGCCGCCGTGCCGACGTCGATGCGGGGGCCGGGCGCGTCTGGCGGGAAGCCGTAGCTGGCCGCGAGAGCGTGGTCGGTGCAGATGGTGATGGCGGCGGTCGGGTGCTGGAGCATTCCCGGCGACACCGCGCGCAACACCCGCAACGTCGCGGGGTCGTCGGTGGCGACGAAACGCTGTAGATGCCGGTTGCCGGCGGTGGGTGCCCAGCGGGCGGCGTCGAGGATGGTCTCCAGCGTTTGGCGCTCCACCGGCTCCGCCGTCATCGCACGCACCACCCGGCGGCTGCGGATCGCCGCGAGCACGGCCGCGCCGCGCTCCGCGTCCGCGCCGACGCCGGTCACGCCGGCCCCGCCCGGTCCGGTGCCCACCGGGCGCTCAGGTGGGCGGCGAGTGACCGACACAGCTCGTCGAGGCGCGTGACGTATTCCTCTCGTCCGGTGCGGGGCACGGCCAGCTCGGGGACCTGGTCGAGCTCGTCGTGGACGAAGGCGGCGGTCGCTCTCGAGGAGCGCGGCGCGATCTGTTCGGCGAGCCGGTGAGCGGCGGTGAGCAGCCGCATCGGGCCGTACTCCGCCGCCTCGTCCACTTGCGTGCGGGCGGCGGTGATCAGATAGGCCAGCAGTTCAACCGCCTCGTCCTCGTCGAGGACCCAGACGGGGGCAGTGGTCGGCATGGCGGCTCCTCACTGCCGGGGATCTTGCCAGCGGATTCGGCCGAGGTGTCCCGTCCCGGACGCGGCTCGGACACCTCGACCGGACCGAGCCACCAGTGCCCTGTCAGATGCCACGAGGATGAAGCTCGAGCCTGCGCACCAGGCCAAGTGATGGCCAACTCGTGCAGAGAGTCCTGAAGGTATGGGGCTGAGGTCAACTCCCGCCACCTGTCCAGGGCGGACTCGATCACCTGGTCGTGCCGGCTGGTAGAGCCTTCGGTGGGCGGTCCAGCTAGGCAGGTCGTGGGCCCGTTCCTGGCTGGAGACCAGTCCGGCGACCGCGCGCAGGATGGTGTCCAGGTGATCCCGTCGGCCGAGGTGACGCGACAGGGCCCGCCAGTGCTTGAGCTGGCTGATGCCGTGCTCCGTGCGGATCCGTTTGGCCGGGTGAGCCTTGCGTTCGGCCGCGTGTGCCGCGGCGAGGGCGGGTAGGGCCGGCAGCTGGTCCTTCCGTCGGACTGGGCGCGCGGTGATGACTGAAGTGACCCCGTCAGGCGGGCGTCCGTCCCCATGGGGTTGCTACACCTTCTCGCTCGCAGGGCCGGTTCGGAACAGTTCGTGCAGTCCCGGGCGCCAATCCCGGCGTCCATCCCGCAAGATGTGCCTCATTCCTGGAGGTGGGTGCTGGACGAGGCGACGCGCGGGCTCCCCCCGGCGGACCGGCGCAGCGCGTTCACCAACGCGCCGATGGGGATCGCCCTCACTACGCCCGCCGGGGTCCTGGTCGATGCCAACCCCGCGCTGTGCCGGATGCTCAGCATGACCGCCGAGGTGTTGCACGGCCAATCAGTGCTGGACCTGGTGCACCCCGCCGGCCGAGCGGGAGCCAGTCAGGCGCACGCGACGCTACTGGCCGATCACAGCCAGCCGATGCGCCACGAGACCAGGCTGGTACACGCCGACGGGGAGATCGCCGTGCAGGTGACCGCCTCCTGGGTGGACGGCACCTCGGCGGGCGAGCCGCCTCACCTGGTCATGATCGTCGAGGACATCACCGACCGAAAAGCCCTCGAGGCGCGCCTGCTGCACCGCTCGCTGCACGACCCACTGACCGGACTTCCCAACCGGTTGCTGTTTCACGACCGGCTGCAGCACGCCCTGGAGCGCGGATCGCGTGAACACACCCCGACATCCGTGCTGATCATCGACCTCGATGACTTCAAGACCATCAACGACACACTCGGTCACCCCACCGGCGACCTCGTGCTCGTCGCCTTCGCCGAGCGCCTGCAGACGGTGCTGCGCGCCAGCGACACCGCAGCACGACTGGGTGGCGACGAGTTCGGCGTGGTGTGCGAGCACACCGACCGAGCTCACGCCGAACTCCTGGTCGGGCGGCTGCGCGACGCTCTGCAGGACCCGTTGGTCATCGAGGAGACCACGATCTGTCTGACCATGAGCATCGGAATCGGCCTTGCCGAAGGCGGCGCCGATCCCGCCCATGCCCACCCGCAGGTAGTTCGGGAAGCCGACGCCGCCATGTACGCCACCAAGCGACTCCAGCGCTGACCCGCACGGCGGTTTGGCGGTCACGTCGGATGGGACCGACTTACCTACCCGCCCTTGTGGAGGGCGACGGTCGGGCGGTGGGCACTCGGCGGACGACGCCGCGGTAAGCGCATCGCATGCCGCAGGGTTCGAGGATTTAAGGCATGCATCTTTAC
>NZ_JBFNXQ010000189.1:0-2728 GCF_041018925.1 Geodermatophilus maliterrae | reverse complement strand
GCGCGCTCCGGCGGATGCGATACAGCCCGACGACGTCGTGGATCTTGCCTTCCAGCTCCGGGTGCCGCTGCCCGACGTCGTCGCGATGCAGACCCGCCAGCCCAACCTCGAGCGCGCCGGGGAGATCCCGCTACGCCGACTGGTCAAGGAGGCGCTGCGGATGCGGCCGTCGCGGATCGTGGTCGGCGAGGTGTGCCAGGAGGAGTGCCTCGACCTGACCCGGCTCACTGGACGCACAGTGCGGGCACCGCCAGACTCGCGAGGTCGGTCGTGCTGCCGTCAGCGCAGCGGCTGACCCAGTGTTGGCAAGACCGTGTGACCGAGCAGTGGCCCAGCTCATCGGGAGGTCACCGTGGCCCACGACATCCTGACCCTCCCCTGGTGGCTCATCGGGGCCCTGTTGGTGATCGTCCTCCCGGCGTTGGTCCTGCTCGTCCAGTGGGGGATACGCCGTCGATGGCCCTTCTTGGCGGAGGGCGAGCACAACGAGGTGGTCGGCTTCATCATCGCCGTCGTGGGGGTGATCTATGCCGTCCTGCTCGGCTTTGTTGTAATTATCACGTGGGAGGACTACAGCGACGCCGAGGTGATCGTCGGTCAAGAGGCAAGTGCCCTGCGGAGCATTCACCGGGAGAGTGTCGCCTTTCCCCCGGAGACGCAGGAGCGCCTGCACGACCTGGTGCGGCAGTACGCGAGCGAGATCATTGACGAGGAGTGGCCGGCGATGGCAGACGGCGAACCGGGTGATCCCCGGGTGGCTGACGTCCTCGACCAGATGGCGAGCGTGATTGCGTCGATCCCCGTCACGACCCCCGCGCAGCAGGAGTTCGTGGGAGCTGAGGCCGAGCGGCTGAGCCAGCTGGTGGGCTTCCGCAGCCAGCGGCTTGACTACGTTGACCGCGGTATCCCCGGCGTCCTGTGGACCGCCCTGATCGTCGGCGGGGTCGTGACGATCGGGTTCGCGCTGCTCTTCGGCCTCGAACGCGCGGTGCTGCACTCGCTCATGGTGGGGAGCCTGGCAGCGCTCATTGGAGTGCTCCTCTTCGTCGCCGTTGTGATCAACTACCCGTTCGCCGGGGACGTCGCTGTGCAGCCCGAACCCTTCGAGCGGGTGGTCTCGGACTTCACCGGTTGAGGGCGCATCGGACCTCACCTCGCGGACCGCGGCTCACCCCTCAGGCGTGGACCCCTTCCGCGCAGCCGTTTCCAGCGCGACCGCCCGTGGGGTCGGATACTGGTTCCCGAGCTTGGTGTAGGCGTCTGCGAGGTGGGTCTCGACCGTGCGCACCGACAAGCGTAGCTTCGGGCAATGAGGTTTTCTCAGTAGAATTCGCTGTCCGCGGACGTCAGGGAGAGGCAAGTCGCAGGTCAGGCCTCTATAGCAGGGAAGTGCCTAGTGCCACCTGCCGGGAGCCTGCGCCGAGGGCTTGCGCCCGACGTCGCTGACGACTCCCGAAAGCCTGACCAGCGACGCCAACCGCGCCGTTCAACAGGCAGCGGATTGCTGGTGAGAAAACCTCATCCTTCATGATCCGCAGGACAGACCCTACCCATCAGTGGCACGCACCTCGAACAGGGAGCACGGCATAGCGCGCCGTGCCCCCTGTCCCGTGCGTCGATCAAACTGCGCGGACGTTCTCCGCCTGCGGGCCCTTCTGGCCCTGCGTGATGTCGAACTCGACCTGCTGCCCCTCCTCAAGGGACTTGTAGCCGGTGCCGGAGATGGCAGAGTAGTGGCAGAAGACGTCGGCGCCGCCGCCGTCCTGGGCGATGAACCCGAAGCCCTTCTCCGCGTTGAACCACTTCACAGTGCCCTGGGCCATGTCGTTCTTCTTCCGTGCTGGGGGGTGACCGTACCGGCAGACGCCTGTACCGGGGCCGCCGCACCGACCGGCAAAACCGAGAGGAACGTCAGGCAGGGACAACTGCGGACGTACAACGACGAAGCAGAGGCACGAACAGCGACCGTGGACGACTGTACGGCCTCGTCAGGGCCAGTGAGGTCTTCTCAATGGATTGGCGATGGAGGCCCACTTGTGGCGCCGAAGCGGCAGGTCGCCGGCGCGCGAGGTGTGTCACTGCATGAGGCGCGGGGCCCTGCGATCGAGGATCGGTTCTTCCTAGGGAACTGATCATGATCGCGAGGACCTCGCGTGATCACCTACTCTGCCACGCTCGACGTACCCGCCGACACCGTCGCGCAGCTGGTCGAGCTGCTCGTCGCCGAGCGGCGCCGCCGGGGCACCGACATCGGCGCCCGCGCCGCCTCCTGCTTCGACCAGGCGCTCGGGGTTGGTGTGGGAGGCGTAATCAGTCCGGGCCGAGGTCGATGAACTGTGCTTCCTCATCGGAAAGCAAGGCCCAGATGATGACCAGAATCGAGCGGCCCACCGCCACGATCGCACGCCTCTTGCCGCGTCGTCGGGCGATGCGCCGGTAGCGCTCGTCGAGGAAGGTGTGGGTGCGGCCGGCGCTGACTGCGGCCCCGCCGAGGACCCGGGCCAGGTAGCGGTTGCTGTTCCTGGTGCCGGCGTTGCCCTTCTTGCGACCGGCCGACTCGCTGACTTCCGGCGAAGCGCGCGCAGGAGGCCCTAGACACCTTGGCTGTGCTCGATGCCGTTGTCCCAGAAGGTGCGCCACTCCTGCCCCGGTGCCAGAACTGGGATGGCCTCCGGTAGACGGACCCGCTCGGCACCGCCGCCCTGGTCGGCGCACGTCCTCGCCGCCA
>NZ_JBFNXQ010000188.1:0-2968 GCF_041018925.1 Geodermatophilus maliterrae | reverse complement strand
GCCGACGCCGTCGCCGCCGAGCTCGCGCCGGCGCTGGCCGGCAGCCGCGGCGTCCTGGTGCTCGGCACCGAGGAGCTCATGCACGCCCCCACCGTGGTCGGCGCGCGGCTGGCCGACCGGCTGCCCGGCGTCCCCGTCACCACCCAGTCGACCACCCGGAGCCCCGTGCACGCCGCCGACCACCCCGGCTACGCCCTCCGCCGCAGCCTGGCGTTCCCCGCCCCCGACGACCCGGCGCGCACCTCGCGGGTGCACAACCTCGCCGACCCCGCGGCCGTCCCCGCCGACGGGCCGTGGTCGGACCTGCGGGCCGACGACGTCGTGGTGGTCGCCGACACCCCGGCCGCCGACTGCGCGCCGATGGCCGAGGCGCTGCGGCCCTTCGCCGCGCGGGCGGTGCACCTGGTGACCGTGCCGCTCGCGGAGCCGGCCGCGTGACCGCGCTGGAGACCCGGGCCGGCCTGGCGCCCGCCGTCCTGGGGGAGTTCGGGTCCTACCCGGTCGAGGACGTGACCTGGCTGCTCACCGACCTGTCGTCGGTGGCGCTCGAGCGCGGCACCGAGGACCGCGAGGAGGCCATCCAGGCGGGCACCCACTACTCGGAGATGCTGCCGGTCGAGTACCAGCCCGACGAGGCGTACCTGGCGCTGTTCACCGCGGCGCTGGAGCAGTCGGCCGGGCGACTGGCCGACGCCGTCGCCCGGGTCGGCGAGCTGGTGTGGGACGCGGCGGCCGCCGCCGGGGAGCAGCCGGTCCTGGTGTCGCTGGCCCGCGCCGGCACGCCGATCGGCGTGCTGCTGCGCCGCTGGTACCGCGTCTCCCGCGGCGTCGACGTCCCGCACTACACAATCTCGATCATCCGGGGCCGCGGCATCGACGAGGTCGCGCTGGCGCACGTGCTGACCCGCCACCCGGCGGCGGCGCTGCGCTTCGTCGACGGCTGGACCGGCAAGGGCGCCATCCAGCGGCAGCTCACCGAGGCCGTCGCCGGCTGGGTCGCGCGGCACCCGGGGGACGCGGCCCTCGACGACCGGCTGGCCGTCCTCGCCGACCCCGGCGTCTGCACCGAGCTGTACGGCACCCGCGACGACTTCCTCATCCCCAGCGCCTGCCTCAACAGCACGGTGTCCGGGCTGGTCTCGCGCACCGTGCTGCGCGCGGACCTGATCGGCCCGGGGATGTTCCACGGCGCGAAGTACTACGCGGAGCTGGCCGGCGCCGACGTCTCCGCGCGGTTCGTCGACACCGTGGCCGACGCGTTCCCCACGGCGCCTCCGGTCGACGACGTCCCGGCCGCCGAGCGCCGGCCGACCTGGGCCGGCTGGGCGGCGGTGGAGCGCATCGCCGCCGGGCACGGCATCGCCGACGTCAACCTGGTCAAGCCCGGGGTGGGGGAGACCACCCGGGTGCTGCTGCGCCGGGTGCCGTGGCAGGTGCTCGTCCGCCCCGACCGCGCCGACGACCTGCGCCACGTCGCCGCCCTGGCCACCGCCCGCCGCGTCCCGCTGGTGGAGGTGCCCGACCTGCCCTACTCGTGCGTCGGGCTGATCCGGCCGGTGGGCCGGTGACCGCCGTCCTCCGGCGCGCCGCGGCCCTCGCCGCGGTGGACCTGGACCGCACGCTCATCTACTCCGCGGCCGCCGCCGGTGACGCGGCCGGCCTGCAGGTGGTCGAGCACCTCGACGGCGCACCGCTGTCCTACGCCACCCCCGCCTCGTGGGCGCTGCTGGCCGAGCTGGCCGGGCAGGCGCTGCTGGTGCCGGTGACCACCCGCACCGCCGCGCAGTACGGCCGGGTGCGGCTGCCGGTGGTGCCCCGGTACGCGCTGTGCGGCAACGGCGGGGTGCTGCTCGCCGACGGGGTCCGCGACCCCGACTGGGACGACTGGGCCACCGCGACCGCCGCGGAGGCGGCGCCGCTGCCCGAGCTGCTCGGCCTGCTGGAGGCCGTGGCGGGGGAGCCGTGGGTGAAGACCGTCCGGGCCGCCGAGGACCTGTTCGGCTACCTGGTCGCCCACCGCCGCGACGCGATCCCGGCCGGCTGGCTCACCGACACCACCGCGGCCGCCTCCGCCGCCGGGGCCACGCTGAGCGTGCAGGGCCGCAAGGTCTACGTGGTCCCCGCGGGGCTGTCCAAGGCCGCCGGGCTGCTGCGGCTGCGCCGGGTGCTGACCGGGGACGGCGCCGCGCCGCGACTGCTCTGCGCCGGCGACAGCCTGCTCGACGCGCCGATGCTGCTGGCCGCCGACGCCGCCGTCCGCCCCGCCCACGGGGAGCTGCACGAGCAGGGCTGGACCGGCGCGCGGGTCGCGGTCACCACGGCCACCGGGGCCGCGGCCGGCGAGGAGATCGTCCGCTGGCTGCTCGACCGCGTCTGAGGGACCGCTCAGTCCGCCCGGGCGGTCCGCACCAGCCCGGCCAACCCGCTCTCGATGGCGGTGGCCTCGCGGAGCACCGCGCCCACGTCCGGCCGCTCGGCCCGCGCCGCCTCCTCCAGCGGGGGCAGCCGCCGCGCGAGGTCCTCGAACGTCCGGCGGAAGCGGCGGGCCCGCTCCTCGGGCAGGCCGGCGAGGAAGCGCCGCGCGTCCACCAGCGCCCGCTGCACCTGGGACAGCAGCGCGCCCGGGTCGGCGGCGACGGCGTCGAGCCGCTCCAGGCGCCCGGTCGCCGCGCGGACCTCCTCGTCGACCCGGTCGGCCGCCGTCCGCACCCGGGCCAGCAGCGCGGCCGCGGCGGGGACGTCGAGCTCCGGCGCGGCGAGCACCGCGTCCAGCCCGGCCAGTGCCTCGTCGACCTCACCCAGGGCGGCGGCCGCCCGCTGCGGCGCCCGCTCGACGTCGGCCCACGCCGACAGCGGATAGCGGCGGCGCAGCTGGCTCATCACCGGTGCCAGCCGCTCGTGGCGCGTGCCGAGCGCCTCGCGGCGGGTGTGCACCGACGCGGCGCCCCGCCGCACGTCAGCCGCGCGC
>NZ_JBFNXQ010000187.1:0-3001 GCF_041018925.1 Geodermatophilus maliterrae | reverse complement strand
CCGGCGGTCGGCATCCGCGCGCAGCGCGGCGGCGAGTGCCCGGTGCGCGGCGCGGCGCTGCGCACTGGTGGCTGCGTGGTAGACCGCCGAGCGGACGAGCGGGTGGTGCAGGACGACGGTGTCCCCGTCGATCCGGAGCAGGCCGGTGAGCTCGGCCTCGTCGAGGGCCTCGTCGCCGGCCGCCAGCCGTTCGGCGGCGTCGCGGACGACGGTCAGCCGGGCGGTGTCGTCGGCCGTGGCGACGAGCAGCAACCGCTGCGCCGGCTCGGACAGCCGCCGGTAGCGGTCGAGGAACCCGCGCTCGACGCCCTCGGTCAGCGGCAGTGGCGCCGGCAGGGGCTCCCGGCCGGCCAGCTGGTCCCCGGTGAGCGCGGCGGCCAGCTCACCCAGCGCGAGGGGGTTGCCGCCGGTTGCGGCCACCAACCGGTCCCGGACCGCCGGGTCCACGCCACGACCGGCTCGGGAGGACAGCAGCGCGCCCGCGGCCGCACCGGTGACCCCACCCAGGACGACGGCCGGCAGGTCGGGTGCGTCGAAGCCGTGGGCCTCGCCGTCGCGCGCGGCGAACAGCAGCGCGACGCGTTCGGCCCGCAGCCGGCGGGCGACGAACAGCAGTGCCGCGGCCGAGGCGTCGTCGAGCCAGTGCGCGTCGTCGACGACGGCCAGCACCGGGGACTGCTCGGCGGCGTCGGCCAGCAGGCTCAGCGTGCCCAGGAACGCCAGGAACCGGTCGCCCTCGCCCTCGGCCTCACCCAGCGCGGCCCGCAGCGCCGCCCGCTGGGGCGACGGCAACGCGTCGATCCGGGAGCGGAGCGGCCACAGCAGCCGCTGCACCGCGGCGAAGGCCAGCGGGGACTCCGACTCGACGCCCGAGGTGCGCAGCACGGTCGAGTCCGGAGCTGCGTCCAGGGCGTCGGTGAGCAGGGCCGACTTGCCCGAGCCGGCCACGCCGCGGACGACCAGCGCGCCTCCCTCGCCCGCGCGGGCGGCGTCGAGCAGCGCCGCGATCGCCGCCCGTTCGACGTCCCGTCCGGCCAGCACGGCCTCGACGGTATCGACACGTCGTGGACGGACTGCCGGGTCGGCGTCGTTCAGCGGCTCGCCAGGCGGGTGCGGGTCCGTTCGCCCGCGGCCCGCAACCGGTCGCCGACCTCCTCCCACGTGGGCGGCAGGTCGGCGGGGTCGGCTCGCCACACGTCGACCACCGGGGGGTGCAGCAGCGCGCGCAGCTCCCGCTGGGCGGCCGTGTGCAGCGGTCCGCGCTCGAAGGCGACGAGGGAGGCCCGCCGGGTCCAGGCCGACACGACCCAGAAGGCGCCGCCGGACCACCGGCGGGCGTGGCCGACCAGGTCGGGGGTGCGGGTCAGCTCCCGGCCGAGGCGGTCCGCCCAGGCCGTCAGGGCGTCGAGGTCCGAGCCCGCCCGGAGCCGCAGGTGGACGCCGACCAGGGTCAGCACCGCGGAGGGGTCGACGGCCGCTGCGACCGGCGTCCAGGGGGTGCTGGGCACACCCGGACGGTAGGGACACCCGGCTCCTCGCCGCACCGGCGGAACGGCCGGGGTGCCGCGGAGTCAGTCGAGCGGGTGGGCGGCCAGCTCGGTGCGGCTGCTGACGCCGAGCTTGGCGAAGACGTTGCGCAGGTGGAAGTCGACGGTGCGGGGGCTGACGTACAGCTGGGCGGCGACGTCACGGTTGGGCAGTCCCCGCCGCACCAGCCGGGCCACCTGGAGTTCCTGCGGGGTGAGGTCCACGACGGTGGAGGGGTCGCGGCGGCGCGCGGTCTCCCCGGACGCCCGCAGCTCCTGCCGGGCGCGGTCGGCCCACGGCCGCGCACCGAGGTCCTCGAACGTCTCGAGCGCGGCGCGCAGGTGAGGGCGTGCGTCGACGCGGCGGCGGGACCGGCGCAGGAAGGCGCCGTAGGCCAGCTGGGTGCGGGCCCGGTCGGGCCGGCGTCCGGTCCTGGCGTGCGCGACCAGCGCCTGCTCGAAGTGCCCCGCGGCCTCCGGACCCTCGCTGAGCAGTGCCCGGCCGTGCGCGGCCACGGCCTGCGCCCACGGGGAGCCGGTCGCCCCGGCGAAGCCGGCCAGCTCCGCCACCCAGGCGCCCGCCAGGTCGGGCCGCGCGGCCCGCACGGCGGCCTCGACGCGGTCGGTCGCCGCCAGCCGGCGGGTGATCGGGTGACGGATCTGCTCCAGCTGGTGCAGTGCGGCGGCGGGGTCGGCGGCGTCGCGCACACCGCGGGCCCACCGCAGCACGTCGGGCACCACCTCGGCCAGGATGCCGAGCGGGTGGTCGGCGCAGATCCGTGCCACGGCGCTGAGGTGCTGCTCGACCGTGTCGTCGCCGCGCAGCCCCGCCAGCAGCGCGAGCCAGGCGGTGGGCAGGGCGGCCAGCCCCCGGTGCCCGGACTGGTCGGCCAGCGGCAGCGCCTCGGCGGCCGCGGCGCGGGCGGCGGTCCACCGCCCGGTGGCCAGCTCGGCGAAGCCGAGCCGCGTCAGCGAGTAGAGGATCATCAGGACGGCGCCGGAGCTGCGGGCGCGGGCCAGCAGCTGCTCGTGGTAGCGCCTGGTCCGCGCGTCGTCACCCAGGTGGAGCGCGGCGATGCCCAGGTTGGGCAGCAGGTCCAGGTCCTCCTCGGCGAGGTCCTCGGCGAGGGCGAAGGCCTCGGCCAGCGGTGGTGTCGCGGCGGCCCAGTCCCCACGGGCGGCGGCGTCGAGGCCGTACAGCAGGTGCGAGTAGCAGCGGGCGCGCACCGGGGCACCGGGCCCGGGCGGCGGGACGAGGGCGGTCGGGTCCACGGCGCTGGTCGAGTGCGCGCCGAACGCGGCGAGTGCGGCGGCGAACATCGCCATCTCCCGGGCCCGCTGGGAGTCGTGCGGGGCGACCTCCGCGGCGGCCTCGACCACCATCCGGCGGCCGGTGTGCAGCGAACCGGTGTTCCACTCGATGCGGGCGCGCAGCCGCAGCACGTCGGCGCGCAGCAGCGCGTCGGCGGCCCGGG
>NZ_JBFNXQ010000186.1:0-3025 GCF_041018925.1 Geodermatophilus maliterrae | reverse complement strand
CGGCCGGGGCCGCGGGACCGGCACCGGCCGGGCCACCGGCAGCTGCCGCAGGGCGCGGGGGGCGCCGGGCGAGCGGGTGGCGACAGCCCGGCGGGGACGCCGCCGGTGCGGCAGCTCGTCGGCCCGGTCGAGCAGTCCGAGCAGGGCGGCCAGCGTCAGGTCGTCCGGCAGGGTCGCCGACGACGGAGCGGGTGCCCTGTCCATCGCCATGCCGTCCTCCTGGGGTCTGTGTCCGCGGCCGGGGAAGGTGCCGCGGACGAGGAGAAAGGTAGGGACGACGAGGCCTCCGGACGGCACTTCCCGACACTCCTCCGCGAGCCCGTGACACAACCGTTGTAGGCCTCTGACCAGGGCTTCGACGACGCGGCGCTGCCGGCGAGCACTTGTCGACAAGCCGGTGCCCCCCGAGCGTGGCAGGTCCCCGGGCGGCCTCCGGTCGGCCCGCGACACGTCCCGGCACGCCCGCGTGTCGGGACGTGTCGCGGCGTCGTGGCGGCGCGCTCCGGTCGTCATCGGTGCGCCGGGCCGTCCCGCGCCGCCCGCCGTCCGGTTGGCGGGCTCCAGCGGAACTGCCCAGACTCGACGGGTGACCGACCAGCCCGCGGGCCGCGCGACCGGCGCGTCGGCCGGCGCACCGACCGGCCTCCCCAGCGGGACGACGCCCGGCACGGCCGACCCCGACACCAGGCTGCGCCGCGCCGTCACCGGCCCGCTGCTCTACCTGTTCATCCTCGGCGACGTCCTCGGCGCCGGCGTGTACGCCCTGGTCGGGGAGGTGGCCGGCCAGGTCGGCGGAGCCATCTGGGTGCCGCTGCTGGCCGCGCTGGTGCTGGCCCTGCTGACGGCGGGCTCCTACGCCGAGCTGGTCACCAAGTACCCGCGCGCCGGCGGGTCCGCGGTGTTCGCCGAGCGGGCGTTCCGGTCACCGCTGGTGGCCTTCCTCGTGGGCTTCTGCATGCTGGCCGCGGGCGTCACCAGCGCGGCCGGCCTGGCACTGGCCTTCGCCGGCGACTACCTGGGCGTGTTCCTCGACGTGCCCCCCACCGCGGCCGCGGTGGTGTTCCTGCTGCTGGTGGCGCTGCTCAACGCCCGCGGGATCCGCGAGTCGCTGCGCGCGAACCTGGTGATGACGCTGGTCGAGACCTCGGGGCTGGTGCTCGTCGTCGTCCTCGGCGCGGTGGTCCTCGGCCGGGGCGACGGCGACCCCGGCCGGGCGCTCGAGTTCCCGCCCGGGGTGTCGGCGGCGACGGCGGTGCTCTCAGCGGCGCTGCTGGCCTACTACTCCTTCGTCGGGTTCGAGACGTCCGCCAACGTCGCCGAGGAGGTCCGTGACGTGCGGCGGGTGTACCCGCGGGCGCTGTTCGGGTCGCTGCTCACCGCGGGGGTGGTGTACGTGCTGGTCGGGCTCGCCGCCGCCGTGGTCCTGCCCCCGTCGGAGCTGGCCGGCTCCAGCGGGCCGCTGCTGGAGGTCGTGCGGGCCGCCGACGCCGGTGTCCCCGACTGGCTGTTCAGCGCGGTCGCCCTGATCGCCGTCGCCAACGGCGCACTGCTGACGATGATCATGGCCAGCCGCATGGCGTACGGCCTGGCCGAGCAGCGCCTGCTGCCCGCGGTCCTCGGCCGCGTGCTGCCGCAGCGGCGCACGCCGTGGGTCGCCATCGCCGTCACCACGCTGGTGGCCATGGGGCTCACCCTGGTCGGCGACCTGGCCACCCTGGCCAACACCGTCGTGCTCCTGCTGCTGTTCGTGTTCCTCAGCACCAACACCGCGGTGCTCGTGCTGCGCCGCGACCGCGTCGCGGCCGACCACTTCCGCGTGCCGGCCGTCGTCCCCGTCCTGGCCATCGCCTCCTGCCTGCTCCTGCTCTGGCAGCAGACGGCGGTCACCTGGGGCCTGGCCGGGCTCCTGCTGGCCGTCGGCGTGGTGCTCTACCTGGTCACCGCGGTGCCGCGCCGCCGGGCGGAGGCCCGGCAGCGCGATGACGTCCGGGTCGGCTGAGCCGGGCGGCGGTCGTGCCGCGATGGTGCCCGACGCCGGTTGGGAGGATGACCGGGTGGCCCTGCCCCCCGTGACGCCCCTGGTGATCGACACCGACCCCGGCATCGACGACGCGCTGGCGATCCTGCTGGCGCTGGCCAGCCCGGAGGTGGACCTGCGCCTGGTCACCACCGTGCACGGCAACGTGGAGCTGCCGCAGACGACGGACAACGCGCTGCGCGTGCTGCACCTGGCCGGCCGCGCCGACGTCCCGGTGGCCGCCGGCGCCGCCGAGTCGCTGGTGTACCCGCAGCCCGAGCGAGCCGGGCACGTGCACGGGACCGCCGGGCTCGGCGGGGTGCAGCTGCCGCCCTCGCCCGCCGGCGTCGACCTGCGGCCGGCCGTGGTCGTCCTCGCCGACCTGCTCATGGCCTCGGAGACGCCGGTGACCGTGGCCGCGATCGGACCGTGGACGAACGTCGCGCTCCTGCTGGCCACCTTTCCGGAGGCGGCGGAGCGGATCGGCCGGCTGGTGCTCATGGGCGGGTCGGCCGGCCGTGGCGGCAACGTGACCGCGGCCGCGGAGTTCAACGTGTGGGCCGACCCCGAGGCCGCCGCGCGGGTCCTCCGCTCGACCGTGCCCACGGTGCTCGTCGGCCTCGACGTCACGCTGCCCACGGTGCTCGACGAGGACGGCATCGCCCGCTTCGCGGCAGCCGGGCCGGTCGGGGCGACGGCGGCGGGGATCCTGCAGCAGTACCTCGACCACGCCCGGACGTCGTACGGCACCACCGGCGTCGTCGTCCACGACGCGCTGGCGCTCACCGAGGCGATCGTGCCCGGGACGCTGGGCACCGTGCGCCGCGACGTCGTCGTCGACACCACCCGCGGTGCCGGGCGCGGGCAGACGCTGGTCGACCGGCGGACGGTATCCGACGCCCCGACGGCGGTCGACGTCGCCGAGACCGTGGACAGCCCGGCCGCCGTCGAGTTCCTGGTGAGCCGGCTCGCCGACCTGGCCGCCCGGGTGGGCTGAGCCGCTCTAGA
>NZ_JBFNXQ010000185.1:0-3206 GCF_041018925.1 Geodermatophilus maliterrae | reverse complement strand
CCCCGGCGCCGCGGCGCGCAACCGCTCCAGCTGCTCGCGGGCCTGCTCGGCGAGGACCGCGACCTGGCCCCCGAGGGCCGGGTCGGCCGCGGTCGCGGCGTCGTAGGCGGCCACGGCGGCCTCCTGGACGGCGACCTGCGCGGCCAGCCGGTCCACCTGCCCGTCGGTCGCCCCGGCCGCCTCCCCGGACCCGCCCGGCGTGCACGCGGCCGTGGCCAGCAGCGCCAGTCCGGCCGTGGCGGTGAGCAGGGTCCGCCGCGGGAAGCCGGGCGGGGAGGGAGGCGGTGCAGGCGGTGCGGACATCGCCGTCATCCTCCCAGGCGCCGTCCCGCCGGGCCCGCAGCGACGGGCACCCGCGCCGTGTCCGGTGTCCCCGCCGAGCGCCCGGGGACCGGGGACCCGGGGAGCGGTAGCCTGACCACTCCCCGGGTATGACGCCGACCGGTGCCGTGCGACGCGCGCCGCCGGACGCGGTCCCGGGCGGTGCGGTCCGCCCAGGACGAGCTCCGACCGGTGCAGGAGGGGAGGGAGCCCGTGTCCACGCGACGGCACGACGACCCGGCCGCCACACGGCTGGCCGGGTGGATCGGGCCGGTGGTCGGTGCCGCCGGATACGACCTCGAGGAGCTGGTGGTCACCCCCGCCGGCCGGCGCAGCGTCGTCCGCGTGGTCGTCGACCGCGACCAGGGCGTGAGCCTCGACGACGTCGCCGAGGTCAGCCGGGCGGTGTCGGCGGTGCTCGACGAGAACGACGGCGAGCTCGGCCGCGCGCCCTACGTGCTCGAGGTGACCAGCCCCGGCGTCGACCGGCCGCTCACCGAGCCGCGGCACTGGCGGCGCAACACCGGGCGCCTGGTCGCCGTCGCCGTCGGCCCGGCCGGCGCCACCGAGCAGGTGACCGGCCGGATCACCGCCGTCGACGATGCGGGGGTGACCCTCGCCGTCGAGAAGCCGGGCAAGCCGGGCGCCCGGAAGAAGCCGCCCACCCCGCGTCAGGTGCCCTGGGCCGAGCTCGGCGCCGGGCGGATCCAGGTGGAGTTCGCGCGCCACGGGCACGACGAGGACGTGCACGACGCCACGGGCGACGACGAGGGCGACGACGGAGGAGGACAGTGAACATCGACGTGACCGCCCTCAAGGCGGTCGAGCGGGAGAAGGGCATCCCCGCCGACACGGTCATCGAGGCCATCGAGACGGCGCTGGTGACCGCCTACCGGCACGCCGACGGCGCCGCCAAGCACGTGCGGGTGCACGTCGACCGCAAGTCCGGCGAGGTGGCCGTGCTCGCGCAGGAGCTCGACGCCGACGGCGAGGTCGTGCGCGAGTGGGACGACACCCCCTCGGACTTCGGCCGGATCGCGGCCAGCACCGCCAAGCAGGTCATCGTCCAGCGGCTCCGCGACGCCGAGCACGAGCAGACCTTCGGCGAGTACGCCGGCAAGGAGGGCGACATCGTCAGCGGCGTCGTCCAGGCCGACGCCCGCCGCAACGCGCAGGGCTCGGTGCTGGTCGACATCGGCAAGGTCGAGGCGGTGCTGCCCGCCGCCGAGCAGGTGCCCGGCGAGAAGTACGCGCACGGCAGCCGGCTGCGCGCCTACGTGGTGTCGGTGGCCCGCACGTACCGCGGCCCGCAGGTGACCGTCTCGCGCACCCACCCGAACCTGGTGCGCAAGCTGTTCGCGCTCGAGGTCCCCGAGATCGCCGACGGCAGCGTCGAGATCGTCGCCGTCGCCCGGGAGGCCGGGCACCGCTCGAAGATCGCCGTCCGCACCTCGGTGCCGGGGCTCAACGCCAAGGGCGCCTGCATCGGGCCGATGGGGCAGCGGGTGCGCAACGTCATGAGCGAGCTGCACGGCGAGAAGATCGACATCGTCGACTGGTCGGACGACCCCGCGACCTTCGTCGCCTCCGCGCTCAGCCCCGCCCGGGTGAACAGCGCGCTGCTGGTCGACCCCAAGGCCAAGGCGGTGCGCGTCGTGGTGCCCGATTACCAGTTGTCGCTGGCCATCGGCAAGGAGGGACAGAACGCCCGGCTGGCCGCTCGGCTGACCGGGTGCCGCATCGACATCCGCAGCGACGCCCAGCCCGACGACGCCGCACCCTCGCCCGGCGTCGGCCGACCCCCGCTGCGCTCGGGCCCGCCACCGGTGCGCGCCGGGGCCACGGGGGGCCGCCCGTCCCTCGGTGGGGGTGCCCTCCGTCCCGGTCAGCGGCGCCCGGAACAACCAGGTCCCGCCGCGCGCTAGGATGACGGGTGGCCGAAACGTCTGTCCCGGTGCGCACCTGCGTGGGCTGCCGGGAACGCGCTCCGGTCACCGATCTACTGCGTGTCGTCCTCCGGGCCGGGGCCCTCGTGCCCGACCCGCGGCGGAGGCTCCCCGGCCGGGGTGCTTCGCTGCACCCCACCCCGGAGTGCCTGCGCGCAGCGGAGCGACGCCGGGCCTTCCCCCGGGCGCTGCGCCTCTCCGGTGGCAGCAGCGCCCCGGTGGAGGCAGGTCCGCTCCGGGCTCACGTCCTCGGCGCCACGGCGCCCGGGGAGGCGCCGCCCGGGCGGGCGAACGCACACGAACGACAGACCGCAGTTCCCCCGACGGACCGGCAACCGGCCGGTCCGCACGTCGAGAGCAGGACGTCGTCGGATGAGTCAGCCGTGAAGTCCCCACGATGACAAGCCAGACCATGCACCACTGACGACGAGGTCGCGCGGGCGAGCCGCCGGCCTCACCAGAGGAGATCCGTGCCAGGCAAAGCCCGCGTCCACGAACTCGCCAAGGAGTTCGGGGTCGACAGCAAGACCGTGCTCGCCAAGCTCAAGGAGCAGGGCGAGTTCGTGAAGTCCGCCTCCTCGACCGTCGAGGCCCCCGTGGCCCGGCGGCTCCGGGAGGCCCTCGGTGCTGCCGCAGGCGGCAGCAGCAACGGCGGCAACGGCGGCGGTGCCCCCGCGGCCCGTCCCGGCCCCGGCCCCCGTCCGGCGGCTCCGCAGCCGGTGGCCAGTGCCCCACAGGCCCCGGTGGCGAGTGCCCCGCAGGCCCCGGTGGCCCCTGCCCCGCAGGCCCCGGTGGCCCCTGCCCCGCAGGCCCCGGTCGCTCCGGCAGCGTCCGCTCCCGCGGGCGTCACCCCCGGCCCGCGTCCGGGCGCGCCGCGTCCCGGTGCTCCGGGTCCGCGTCCGGCCGCGCCTGCCCCCCAGGCGCCCGCAGCCAGTGCCC
>NZ_JBFNXQ010000184.1:0-3287 GCF_041018925.1 Geodermatophilus maliterrae | reverse complement strand
GCCCACTGACACCGCCCACCGACCGGAGAGACCCGTGCAACTGATCAGCTGCCCCTGGTGCGGCCCGCGCGAGGAGGTCGAGTTCGCCTACGGCGGCCAGGCCCACGTCCCCTACCCCGAGGACCCCGCCGCCCTCGATGACGAGCAGTGGGCGCACTACGTGTTCTTCCGCGCCAACCCCAAGGGCCGCTTCGCCGAGCGCTGGTGCCACTCCGCCGGCTGCCGCCGCTGGTTCAACGCGATCCGCGACACCACCACCTACCGCTTCGCGTCCGTCTACCGCCCCGACGAGCCCCGGCCGGTGATCTGAGTGAGCAGTCCCTTCCGCACCGCCGAGGGCGGCCGCGTCGACCGCGGCACCGACCTGACGTTCACCTTCGACGGGCGGTCCTACGCCGGTCATCCCGGTGACACGCTGGCCTCGGCGCTGCTGGCCGCCGGCCGGCACTCGGTCGCCACCAGCGTCAAGCTCGGCCGCCCGCGTGGCATCGCCGCGGCCTGGGCCGAGGACCCGGGCGGCCTGGTGCAGGTCGAGGAGCCCTTTCCCGAGCCGATGCTGCTGGCCACCACCGTCGAGCTGCACGACGGGCTGGTCGCCTCCGGGCTGCCCGGGCAGGGGCGCCTGGCCGACGTGCCCGATTCGGCCCGCTACGACGCGGTGCACCACCACGTCGACGTGCTCGTCATCGGCGCCGGCCCGGCCGGGCTGGCCGCCGCGCTCACCGCCGCCCGGGCCGGCGCCCGGGTGGCGCTGGTCGACGAGCAGGCCGAGGCCGGCGGCGCGCTGCTGGGGACCGCCGACGAGCTCGACGGCGCCCCCGCCGTGGACTGGGTGGCGGCCGCGGTGGCCGAGCTGGCCGCCGCCCCGGAGGTGCTGCACCTGCAGCGCACCACGGCCTTCGGGCTCTACGACGACGGCTTCGTCCTGGCGCTGCAGCGGCGCACCGACCACCTCGGCGGCGCCGCGCCCCGCCACCTGTCCCGGCAGCGGGTGTGGCGCCTCCGCGCCCGCTCGATCGTCGTGGCGACCGGCGCGCACGAGCGCCCGGTCGTGTTCGCCGACAACGACCGGCCCGGGACCATGCTGGCCGGCGCCGCGCGGACGTTCCTGCACCGCTACGGCGTGCGGGCCGGCTCCGAGGCCGTCGTCTTCACCACCAACGACAGCGCCTACGCCGCCGCCCTCGACCTGCACCGCGCGGGAGTGCAGGTGCAGGCGGTGGTCGACGCCCGGCCGGAGGGCTCGCCGCGCCGTGAGGAGTGCGAGCACGCAGGCATCCGCGTCCTGTCCGGTGCCGTCGCGACCGGCACGCAGGGCGTCGATCGGGTCACGCACGCCCTCGTCGCCCCGTTCGTGGACGGAGAGGTCGGCGCCAGCAGCGCGATCGCCTGCGACCTGCTCCTGGTCAGCGGGGGCTGGAACCCCGCGGTGCACCTGTACAGCCAGGCCCGCGGCCGGCTCCGCTACGACGAGGCCCTCGGCGCGTTCCTCCCCGGGGAGGCGCTCGACGGCCTGACGGTCGCCGGCTCGGCCGCCGGCGTGTTCGACCTGGCCGGGTGCCTGGCCGACGGGCAGCGCGGAGCGCGCGCCGCGCTGACGGCACTGACGATCCCGCCGGCGGGGGAGGACCGGCTGCCCGCCGCCCCGGACCCCGTCGTCCCGACCGCGCCGCTGGTGCTGTGGCGGGTGCCGGACACCTCCGGCGCCGACGGCAGCACCTCGTTCGTCGACCTGCAGCGCGACGCCACGGTCGCCGACATCGCCCGCGCGGTCGGCGCCGGGCTGCGCTCCATCGAGCACGTCAAGCGGTACACCACCATCGGCACCGCGCACGACCAGGGCAAGACCTCCGGCGTGCTGACCTCGGGGATCACCGCCGAGCTGCTCGGGATCCCGGTGCAGGACACCGGCACCACCACCTTCCGCCCGCCCTACACCCCGGTCGCCTTCGCCGCGCTGGCCGGCCGCGACCGCGGCCGGCTGTTCGACCCCGAGCGGGTCACCCCGGTGCACGACTGGCACGTCGCCGCCGGCGCGGTGTTCGAAGACGTCGGGCAGTGGAAGCGGCCGCGGTACTACCCGCGGCCCGGGGAGGACATGGCCGCCGCGGTGCTGCGCGAGTGCGCCGCGGTGCGCTCCTCGGTGGGGATCCTGGACGGCTCCACCCTGGGCAAGATCGACGTCTGCGGCCCGGACGCCGCCGTGCTGCTCGACCGGCTCTACACCAACCTGATCAGCAGCCTGAAGGTCGGCGCGGTGCGCTACGGCGTGATGTGCGGTGTCGATGGCATGGTCATCGACGACGGCACCGTGCTGCGGCTGGCCGAGGACCGCTTCCTGGTGCTGACCACCACCGGCGGCGCGGCGAAGATCCTGGACTGGATGGAGGAGTGGCTGCAGACCGAGTGGCCCGAGCTGCGGGTGCACTGCACCTCGGTCACCGAGCAGTGGGCCACCTTCCCCGTCGTCGGGCCGCGCTCGCGCGACGTCATCGGCGCGGTCTTCCCCCAGGTCGACGTCTCCACCGCGGCGTTCCCGTTCATGACCTGGCGGGACACCACCCTGGCCGGGGTGCCGGTGCGGCTGGCCCGGATCAGCTTCTCCGGCGAGCTGGCCTACGAGGTCTACGTCAACTCCTGGTACGCGGCCGCGGTGTGGCAGCGGCTGGTCGAGGCCGGCCGGCCCTACGGCATCACCGCCTACGGCACCGAGACCATGCACGTGCTGCGCGCGGAGAAGGGCTATCCGATCATCGGGCAGGACACCGACGGCACCGTCACCCCGCACGACCTGGGGATGGCGTGGGCGGTGTCGAAGAAGAAGCCCGACTTCATCGGCAAGCGCTCCTTCACCCGCCCGGCCAACGCCGACCCGCGGCGCAAGCAGCTGGTCGGGCTGCTGCCGCTGGACCGGGCCACCGTGCTGCCCGAGGGCTCGCAGATCGTGGAGTTCGCCGCCGACGGCCAGCTGCCGCCGCCGCCGGTGCCGATGCTCGGTCACGTCACCTCCAGCTACCGCAGCGCCGAGCTCGCCCGCCCCTTCGCCCTGGCCCTGCTCACGGGCGGCCGGGAGCGGATCGGGCAGACCGTGCACGTGCCCGTGGGCGGCACCCTGGTGCCGGTCGAGGTCACCGGCTCGGTGCTGGTCGACCCCGAAGGAGCCCGCCGCGATGGCTGACCAGCTCACCCGCACCCACCCGCTGCAGGCGTGGGTCCCGGCGTTCCAGGCGCTGCCCGGCGCGGTGTCGATCACCGTCGAGCCGTACGTCGCCATGGCCGACGTCCGG
>NZ_JBFNXQ010000183.1:0-3383 GCF_041018925.1 Geodermatophilus maliterrae | reverse complement strand
GCGGCCGCGGCCCCCCGTGGCGCGTCCCCGCGGACCGCAGGCACCACCGCGCGGCGCCGCCACGCGTCCCCGGCACCGTGGTCCGTGCGGCGCAGGGGAGTCGCGGCCGCCGTGGTGGCCGGGGCGCTGGTCCTGGCCGGTGCGGGTGGGGTGGTCGCCACCCAGCTGGCCTCCGACGCCTCCGAGCCGACGACGTCGACACCGGTCGTCGCGGAGCCGGCCGACGACCCCGGCGAGGACCCCTTCGTCCCGCCGTCCGCGCAGGCGCCGGGGACGGCGGCCCCCTCGTCGGGCACGGGAGACCCCACAGCAGGCCCGGACGACCCCACACCGGGTACGGAGGAGCCGCCGCCGGGCACGGCCGGTCCCACCACGGGGACCACCGGCGGCGAGCCGGGGCCGGGTACGCCGGCCGCGGCTCCCGGCGACCCGGTGGCGGGCGACCAGCCGGGTCTGTACGGGGGCACCGGCGGCGAGGTCTGCGACGCCGCGGGCATGACCGCCTACCTCGCCGAGCACCCCGACGTGGCCGCGGCGTTCGCCGACGCGCAGGACGTCCCGACGGACCGGGTGGACGACCACATCGCGACGCTGACGCCTGTCGTCCTGCGGTTCGACACCGCGGTCACCAACCACGGCTACGTCGACGGGCGGGCCGAGCCCTTCCAGTCGGTCCTGCAGGCCGGGACCGCCGTGCTGGTCGACGACGCGGGCGTCCCGCAGGTCCGCTGCATCTGCGGCAACCCCCTGAACCCGCCCGCCTCCCGGCCCTCGCCGCAGTACCAGGGCGACCCGTGGCCGGGCTTCTCGCCGGCCACGGTCGTCGTGGTGGAGGGCAGCCCGGCCCCCGTGCCCGCCTTCGTCCTCGTCGACGACGCGACCGGCGTCGTCGAGTCCCGGCCCGTGGCGACCACCGGCGACGCCGACCTCGTGGTGGACCCGGCACTGGCGGAGACGGCCCGCGTCTTCCGGACGGACCGGTCACCGTCCTCCCCGGGCAGCGGAGGGTCGTCCGACGGCGGGTCGGCCGGTACCGGTCCGACGCCGGCAGGCAGTGGGGGCCCACCGGCGGGCACCGCCGACGAGCCCGACCGGACGACCGAGTCCGACCCGGGACCCGGGACCGCAGGCTCCCCGGACGAGGATCCGCCGGGTCCGGGTGACAGGGAGCCGGACGAGCCCACGCCGGACGACGCGACCGACGGGGGCGGGCCCGCCGACCGGGCACCCGCCGACGAGACGCCCTCGGAGCAGGCACCCGCGGACGAGGCACGTGTCGGGGAGGCCCCCGCGGAGCAGGCCCCCACCGACGAGGCCCCCGCCGACGAGGCCCCCACCGACGAAGCACCCACCGACGAAGCACCCACCGACGAGGCACCTCCGGAGCAGGCACCTGCCGACGAGGCACCCACCGACGAGGCACCTCCGGAGCAGGCACCTGCCGACGAGGCACCCACCGACGAAGCACCTGTCGGGGAAGCACCCACCGACGAAGCACCTGTCGGGGAGGCGCCCGCCGACGAAGCACCCGCCGACGAAGCACCGGCGGAGGAGGCGCCCGGCCGAGAGACGCCCACCGAGACACCGACCGACGAGACACCGACGGAGCAGCCACCCAGCGAAGACACCCCCGCCGGCGAGCCGGCCGACGAGGCACCCACCGCCGAGCCGGCCGTCCCCTGACCGGCGGCAGCGAACCAGCGCCCGTCGCACCGCAGCCGGCGACGTCGCGACGAGACTGCGACGGACCGTCAGCTGGTCGCTGCAGCGGTGTACCGGGCGGCGAGGGCGCGCAGGTGCGGCCCCATCTCCGGCGGGGACAGCACGGTGAACGGCGCGCCCGTCACGCCCAGCGCCAGCGCGGCCCAGTCGAGGTCGTCGGCCTCGACGCGCACGCGGCAGCCACCCTCGCCGTCGTCGGTCACCGTGGCCCAGCGGCCGATCCGCTCGCGCACCGGCCCGGCCGGGGCGGCCACGACGGCCTCGACGACGAACCGAGTCCAGGCGCTGCCGATCCGCTCGCGCACGTAGGCCGCGGCGTCCTCGGCGGGGAACCGCCGCGGGCCGAAGACCGCGCCGGTGCCGCGCGGGGCGTCGAGCCGGTCGAGCCGGAACACCCGCCAGTCGCCGCGGTCGAGGTCCCAGCCGACGAGGTACCAGCGGCGGCCCAGCGCGACCAGCCGGTGCGGCTCGACCGTGCGCTCGGTGCGCTCGCGGCCGGGCGGGGCGTAGCCGAAGACGGTCCGCTCGGTGTCGCGGCAGGCCAGCGCGACGGCGGTGAGGACGGCGGGGTCGACGGCGTCGTGGGCCGACGTCGGTCCCCACCCGGCCGGGACGGTCATCGCGCGCAGCGCCTCCACCCGCCGCCGCAGCCGTGCGGGCATCACCTGCACCAGCTTGGCCAGCGCCCGGACCGACGTCTCGGCCATGCCGGCGACCGGGCCCGCGGCGGCCGCCTGCAGCCCCACGGCCAGCGCCACGGCCTCGTCGTCGTCGAGCACCAGCGGCGGCAGCGCGGCGCCGGGTGCCAGTGCGTAGCCGCCGTCCACCCCGCGGGAGGCCGACACCGGGTAGCCGAGCTCGCGCAGCCGGTCGACGTCGCGGCGCAGCGTGCGCACCGAGACGCCGAGCCGGCCGGCGAGGTCGGGGCCGGGCCAGTAGCGGCGGGCCTGCAGGAGGGAGAGCAGGCGCAGCGTGCGGGCGCTCGGGTCGGTCACGTCCCCGATCCTGGCCGACACAGCGGTCAGGATCTGACCGCAATGGACGGGATCGTGGTCCTCAGCACCCCACCACGCCCCCGGAGGACACCGTGCCTGCTGCCACCACCCCCGTCCCGGACACCGAGCGCGCCGACCTGCTCGAGACGCTGGGCACGCACCGGGCGTTCCTGCGCCACACCGTGCGCGGCCTGACCGACGAGCAGGCGACCCGGCGCACGACCGTGAGCGCGCTGACGCTCGCCGGGATCGTCAAGCACGTGGCTGCCACCGAGGCGACGTGGGCGGACTTCGCCGTCCGCGGTCCGGCCGCGTTCGCCGACACCACGCCGGAGGTCTGGGCGCAGGAGTGGGTGCTCGAGCCCGGCGAGACGCTGGTCGGCGTGCTGGCCCGCTACGAGGAGGTGGCCGCCCACACCGACGAGCTGGTGCGCACGGTCGACCTCGACCGCACCCACCCGCTGCCGGAGGCCCCGTGGTTCACACCCGGCGCCACCCGCTCGGCGCGGCGGGTGTTCCTGCACGTGGTGGCCGAGACCGCCCAGCACGCCGGGCACGCGGACATCCTGCGCGAGTCGCTCGACGGCCAGAAGACGATGGGCTGAGGACCGCCTACCCCTCCAGCGGCGCCTGCTCCAGCTCCTCCACCCGGGCCGCGGCGCGGTC
>NZ_JBFNXQ010000182.1:0-3386 GCF_041018925.1 Geodermatophilus maliterrae | reverse complement strand
TTAGAGCTCATTGCAGGATGGTCGCGAGGTGGCGATAGCAGATCAGCGCGCAGCCCAGCTGAAGGAGCCCCAGGTGGAGGTCGGCGCGGCGCTCGCAGCGGGTCCGCAGCCGCTTGAAGGCGTGCAGCCAGGCGAAGCCGCGCTCGACGACCCAGCGCTGTCTGCCCAAGCCGGAACCGTGCGCGACTCCACGGCGGGCGATCCGTGGGGTGATGCCACGGGCGCGTAGCTGTCGGCGGTAGATGTCGTAGTCGTAGCCGCGGTCGGCCAGCAGCTGTCCGGGTCGGCGGCGGGGCCGGCCGACCAGTCCGCGGATCGGCGGAATCGCGTCGACCAGGGGCAGCAGCTGGGTGACGTCGTTGCGGTTGCCGCCGGTGCTGCTGACCGCCAGCGGCAGGCCACCGGCGTCGCAGATCAGGTGGTGCTTGCAGCCGGGACGGGCTCGGTCGACCGGTGAGGGGCCGACGTGGTCCCCCCTTTGAGCGCGCGCACGTGCGAGCCGTCGATCGCGCACACGTCCAGGTTCAGCTCGCCGAGAGCGCGCAGCTGCGCCAGCAGCCGCTCGTGCAGCGCCGGCCAGACGCCGGCCTCGGTCCAGTCCCGCAGGCGTCGCCAGCAGGTGACTCCGGAGCAGCCGACCAGCGTGCTGGGCAGCTGGTTCCAGGCGATGCCGGTCTTGAGCACGAACACGATGCCGGCCAGCGCCGCCCGGTCATCGACTGGCCGGCGACCTGGATGCCGGTACCGGCGGGGCTTGGGCGGCGGCAGCAGCGGCGCGATCTGTGCCCAGAGCCGGTCAGGGACGAGGTCCTCGATCACCTCCCCGAGGGTCGCCACCGTCCGCCGCGACCCGCAGCAGGCACGCCGACGTCATTCAGAAACGATCTTTTAGCGGCCCATTTGGGGACACGGCTCTGTTGCATGATCTTCGCGTGAAGCCGGTCATCGAAACGACGACGGTCGACGATCCCGCACTACGGGCGCTGGTGGCGGCCCAGGAGCAGGAGGTGATGGCCCGCTACGGCGTGGCCGACGCCGGTCCGGGGCTGTCGGCCACCAGCCCGTGCCTCCTCGCCCACCTCGACGGAGAGCCCGTGGGATGTGTAGCGCTCGGATCTCTCGGTGATGGCGTAGGTGAGATCAAGCGCATGTACGTCACCCCCCGCGCGCGCGGACACCGGATAGGGCGCCTGCTCCTGGAGCACGTGGAGGACCTGGCCGCCCGGTACGGGTACCGACTCCTGCGATTGGAGACCGGCACCAAGCAGCCGGAAGCAGTCGGCCTGTACCGCAGCGCCGGATGGCAGCAGATCCCCTGTTACGGCTACTTCAAGGACGACCCGACCACCTTTTGCTTCGAGAAGGCCCTGACCGCCACCACCGCATAGGGGCTGGTCTGCGCGCGTCTGTTCGAAGCGGCCTCCCCGAGGTCGCTGCTCGTGCGGCAGAAGGCCCGCTCGAGTGCTGATCAGTCAGTCGCGTCGAACCAGCACCCGATCGGCCCGGACGCCACGGCGAGAAGACCCAGGTGGTCTGGCGACATCCAACTGACGATTGCGCCCTTGACAGCGAAGGCGAGCCTCGCCCCCGTCGGTAGGTGTCCCATAGGCCGCCCTCACAGCGAGCCGGCCGGTGTCCTCAAGCGGCCCACTCGGGGACACTGTCGAGCCTGTGGCCGCGGACGCAACAACGGAGCAGTCCCCTCGATGCACTCTTGAGCGCGACTAGGGCGAGGCGGTGACGATGCTTGGAGAGCAGCTCATCCCGCTGATTGTTGGGTTCTTCTTGACGACTGTGCTCGGCGGGGGCCTCGGCTTTTACTTCCAGCGCAGAGCCTGGGCACACCAACACGCCGTGGTGCGAGAAGAGCAGGAACGGGAAAGAGCCGTCCGAGTGTTCGAGGAAGTCAGCAGGTTACTCGACAAGCGACTGTATCGGACGCGCCTCGTCCATTGGCCCATGGCGCGCCAGGACGGGAGCAGTGAACTCCCCACCTCCGACGCGCCTTGGGGAGAGTACCGAAGCGTCGTATGCGAATGGAACGACAGCATCAACCGCAACCTGGCCCTCGTCCAGCAATACTTTGGCGTAGGGATGCGCGACACCTTTGATTACGAGATCGGAAATCGACTCGTCCGCATCGGAAGGCAGCTCGAAGACATCCGAACCCGTCGCGCGCCGTTACCGCGAGACGGGTTTCACGACCTGGGGTCTGAGCTTGATGCGGTTGCAATACTGATCTATCAGTTCAACCTTGACATGATCAGAGCCATTCAGGCTGGCAAGGTCGGGTGGCTGGTTGCAGAGAACCGGCCCGCTCGCCGGTAGGCCCGTGGCCATCGGTGAGCTGTCGCCATCGGATGTGAGGGCATCGGGCGTCCCGGAAGCCGCCTTCACGGCCGACTCGACGAGTGTCCCCAAGCGGCCCACTCGGGGACAGTGCAGCCCGTCGCAGGATCTCGCTCGCCCGTTTATGGGCTGTTGAGCGCTGTCTGCTCAGTTCGACGTGGGCAGTAGGCCCAGTTGTTGCATCAGAGTGAGTCGATCACTTACGTACCGCAGTTCCAAGACACGCCCGCCCGCCACTCTCGCGTGGGTGGCCCCGACGATCTCGATCGAACGCCCCGTCGACTCGTGACCTTGCCATGGCCCCGTATTGGTGGCCTTCAACCTCCATCTCCAGGCCACCCAACCCGTGCCGTCCTCCACAAAGTAATCCCGGCTCAGATTCGCATCCGGGAAGGCGTCCGCCACCATGCGGAGAGTCCGCATCTCGGCCTCTGGACCCCGCATCGGCTCCTGCATGGTGTTGAACTCCCAGACCATATCCGGTGAGAGGAGTTCCGCGTATTTCGCGAAGTCCTTGTCATCGTAAGCCTCGAACAGTCGCTCGAGGACCTGCATCGCCTCAGAGCCCGCCATCGTCAAAGTGTGGCGCATCTACGCGTGGCGTGTCCATGACCTGCCGAACCGGCGGAGGGCCGCTTGATGTGCCGCAACCTCTCCCGTCAGTTGGCTCAAGAATCGACCGACCGAGCGCAAAGCAACGCGGTGAGCAGGCTCCGACCTGTCGCCTCGGCGCGAGAACCACTACGGACCGCCGTCGTTCGACGCGCCCGCTTGCCCGCGGAGCCGAATCCTCCACTTGATGACTTGAACTGTCGCTGAGCTCAATGGGCGCTAGCACCCCATCGACGCCGCGGAACAGTGGCCTAGAAAGGCGGCTCCGCCGTGAGCCAGTAAAGACTCGGGGACTGTCCCTAAAGCCGCCCTCGGGGCGAGTCGGCGGTGGTGTCCCCAAGCGGCCCGCCACGGGACACCAACGGGCCGGCCCGGGGGAGCTCGCCGGTGTCCCGCGGTGGTCCCGCGTCGAGGCGTGGGGGGAT